>DAIMEA010000026.1:0-16705 GCA_036725585.1 Prolixibacteraceae bacterium
GATGTTGATTTCCGGGTTGAAGTTGGTGGCAAAAGCTTTGCCGTGATCTCCTGCATTGCAGTCGACAATATCGAGATAGTGTATTTCGTCGAAATGATGTTTGGCTGCACGGGCGGTGAAAACACTGGTTACCCCGGGGTCGAAACCACAACCCAGAATGGCCGTAATACCGGCTTCCCGGAAACGGTCCTGATAAGCCCATTGCCAACTGTATTCGAATTTCGCCTCGTTCTCGGGTTCATAATTGGCCGTGTCGAGGTAAGCAGTCCGGGTTTGAAGACAGGCATCCATGATGGTCAGGTCCTGGTAAGGCAAAGCCACGTTAACAACAATGTCGGGACGGAACGAACGGATCAGTTTCACCAGTTCGTCGACATAATTGGCATCGACCTGTGCGGTTTGAATTCGCTTTCCTCCTACTGCTTTTGCAATCTGTTCGCATTTCGACAGGGTGCGGCTGGCCAGCAGTATTTCGCTAAATGTTTCGGGATTGGCGGCCATTTTGTGGGCCACCACGGTGCCTACACCTCCGGCCCCGATAATCAATACTCTTCCCATGGTTTTCTTTTTTAAGGTTCCAATTCATGATTTGGATTCAAAGATGCCTATTTTTTTCCGAACAGAAAATGATGCCGTTGTGATTTTTATCAGGAGACGTTCCATTACCGCACAGGTAAATCATTTTACCGGTACAGGGAAATGGGAAAATTCGAAAAGGGATCAAACGATGCCCGAAAATCCCATAAATGCCATAGCCAGGATCCCGGCAGTAATCAGGGCAATGGGCACACCTTTCAATCCTTTTGGGACATTCTGCAAATCGAGGTGTTCCCGCAAACCGGCAAAAATGATCAGGGCTAGACCAAAGCCCAGTGCATTCGAAAAGGCGTACACCACTCCTTCCATCAATGAGAATTCTTTCTGAATAACCAGAATCGCTACACCAAGAATGGCACAGTTGGTGGTGATTAGCGGCAGAAAAACGCCAAGGGCCTGGTATAGAGCCGGGCTCACTTTTTTCAGGATGATTTCGACCAGCTGCACCAGGAATGCGATAATCAGGATAAATGAAATGGTTTGCAGATAGGCAACATGCAACGGATTCAGTATATAATGCTGAATCAGGAAGGTTGCCACGGTCGATAGCACCATCACAAAAATCACCGCGCCTGTCATCCCAACGGCTGTTTCAATTTTTTTTGAAACGCCCAGGAAGGGGCAGATGCCCAAAAACTGGGTCAAAACAATGTTGTTGACCAGTACCGCTGATAATATAATGAGAATGTATTCCATAGTGGCTTTATTTGGAAGCGTTCGATTGATTGACGCGGTTAATGATCGAGATCAAAAATCCCAGGGCAATAAAGGCGCCGGGGGCAAGAATAAAGATCAGCATCCCGTATTGTTCGGGATATACGGTGAGATTAAAGATTTTTCCGGATCCCAGCAGTTCCCGTATGCTTCCCAAAAGGGTGAGGGCAAAGGCGAAGCCCAGACCGATACCCACCCCGTCGATCAGCGAAGAAAAAACCGTGTTTTTGGAAGCAAAAGCTTCGGCCCGGCCCAGAACGATGCAGTTCACCACGATGAGCGGGATGAAAAGTCCCAGGCTTTCGTATAGTTCAGGTACGTAAGCCTGCATGACCATTTGCACAATGGTAACAAAGGTGGCAATGACGACAATAAAAGCAGGAATCCGAACTTTATCGGGTATCAGGTTTTTGATTAAGGAAATGACCAGGTTCGACATAATCAGGACAAAGGTGGTGGCCAGTCCCATCCCCAGTCCGTTTATGGCCGATCCGGTAGTTCCCAGTGTGGGGCACATACCCAGAAGAAGAACAAAAACGGGGTTCTCCTTAAAAAATCCTTTGTTGAAATTCTTCCATTGGTTCATGGTCTATTCTCCTTTCTTACTGGATGCCGAGGTGACGCCATCGTACATCTTGTTTAAAACATTGTAGGCCTGATTGACCGATTCGAGAAAAGCTCTCGATGAAATTGTGGCCGCGGTGATCGCATCGATGGAGCCGCCATCCTTCGATACCGTCAGTTTTTGTTCGCCCGGATTTTTCCCGATGATGTTTTGCTGCGAACGGGTAGAATCGCAAAACCATGTGTTCATTTTCGACCCCAGTCCCGGGGTTTCGGCATGTTTCAGCACCCGGTAGCCGGTTATCACTCCATGAGGGTTAAAACCAACCATTATTTCGATGTATCCGCTGAAACCGTTGTATGAATAGGTTTTTACCGCATTTCCAATGACCTGATTTCCGGCATCGAGGGCGGGTATGATTTCCAGACTGTCCTTCCCGTTTACCGGCAGGGCTTTTTCCGTACTCCCAAGATGATCGAATTCGGGCAATACCGCAGCAATCGCCTTCACTTGTTTGTTTTTCTCGGCTTCGGCAATGGCATCTTTGGTTGCATCATTCACCAATCCAAGAGCCGCTGAGGCAATAAAGGTTACCCCAAACAGGGACATCAGCATATTTTTAAACGACGATTCAAGCTTTGCCATGTTGTTTCTCTCCAAATCGTTTTGGTTTTATGTAATTGTTGATCAGTGGCGTAAAGGCATTCATAATCAGAATGGCAAACGAAATGCCCTCGGGGTAGGCTCCCCAGATACGAATACACACCGTTATGATCCCGATTCCGGCAGCATAAAGCACCTGGCCCTTTTTCGTCATGGGCGAGGTTACCATGTCGGTGGCCATGAACACGGCGCCCAGCATGGCGCCGCCGGTCAGGATGTGGAACAGGGGATCTATGTATTGATCGGGCTTTACCAGCCATAGGATCCCGGTAAACAGGAATATCGTGCCCAGTACGGTTATCGGGATATGCCAGCTGATCACTTTGCGGATCAGCAGGTAGAGGAAACCCAACAAAAGAAGGAGGGCCGATATTTCGCCCATCGAACCGCTGATGTTTCCGAAAAACAGGTTCGCATGATCGGGCAGGGTAGAAGTGAGCTCGCTGAGCGGTGTCCCGCTTTTCAGCCCTTCCTTGAGCAGACCCAGCGGGGTTGCTTCCGTAACAGCATCGACTCCGGTTTGGGTGACATTCGGCCAGCTGGTCATTGGTACAGGGAACGAAATAAGCAAAAACACCCGTCCTACCAGGGCAGGGTTAAACAAGTTCTGACCCAGTCCGCCAAAGGCCATCTTGCCGATACCAATGGATACCAGCGCCCCGATTACGACCATCCATAAAGGAATCCCGGCTGGCAGGTTCATCGCCAGGAGTACTCCGGTAAGGATGGCGGATCCGTCTTTTACAGAGGGCTCGGTTTTCAGCATGTATTTTTGGATCAGCCATTCGGCAAGCACGCAGGTGAGTATCGATACAAGCGTGAGGTAAACAGCGGGCAAACCAAAAGCAAGGAACGACCAGGCCAGGGCCGGCAGCAGGGCAAAGATGACCCGGAACATGATTTTGTTGACCGAATCCCCCTGAATGATATGAGGGGAAGGTGCTATGGTGAGTACTTTGTTCATTCCGTTATTGTTTGTTCGTTATTTTCGGCTGCGGATAAGGTTTCCCACGCTTAACTTCCCCAGTCGGATGTGATCGAGCAAAGGACGATTCGATGGACAGGTGAAACTGCATGAACCACATTCGATGCAATCCATAACTTTTTCGGCTTCAGCCTTTTCCCATAAGCGCTTTTCGGACAGGGTCATCAGAAGATAGGGTTCGAGCCCCATAGGGCAAACACCTACGCAGCGTCCACAGCGGATGCAATTTTTTACTGCTTTCCTGTGTCCTTCTTTTTCGGATAGAACCAAAATGCCCGATGTTCCTTTGCTTACCGGCACGTCGACCGATGGAAGGGCTTTCCCCATCATGGGGCCACCGCTGATGACGCGGGCTGTATCGTCGGGGAGGCCACCGGCTGCATCGATCAGCTGACGGACAGGCGAGCCGATCCGGACTTTGAAATTGGATGGTTTGGACAGGGAATTTCCGGTTACGGTAACAATACGCTCAATAAGCGGTTTATTCTTCATTACTGCTTCGTATACTGCGAAAACAGTGCCGACATTGTTTACCACGGCGCCAACGGCAACCGGAAGGGCGCCCGAAGGTACTTCGCGACCGGTAACGGCTTTGATCAATTGTTTTTCTCCTCCCTGGGGATATTTCACTCTTAATGCGCAAACTTCAATTCCGGGGTATTTTGCACCCAGGATTCGAAAATTCCGGATCGCATCCGATTTGTTGTTTTCAATGCCGATAACAGCCCGTTTTACCCCTAAGGCTTTCATGAGCAGGCGGGTACCCACCAGGATTTCTTCACCTTTCTCGAGCATCAAACGATGATCGGATGTTAAAAAGGGTTCGCACTCCACTCCATTGATGATCAGCACTTCGGCCTTCATGCCGGGGGGTGGCATAAGCTTTACATGGGTCGGGAAGGTAGCGCCTCCCAAACCGACAATTCCGGCTTCAAGAATTTTGTCGGTAATAGCCCGTGCGTCGAGAATGCTTTCCGTGATGAGTTCATCGGAACGATCGATGGTATCGAGCCACTCATCGCCGGCGACCTGAATAATAACGGCTTCTTTTTTGTAGCCCGAAACGTCGCTCACCGTGTCGATGCGGGCTACTTTGCCCGATACCGACGAGTGGATATTGGTGGAGACAAAGCCGGAACTTTGCGCAATAAGTTGACCCACCCTGATCGTTTCCCCTTTCGACACAAGGATTTTCGATGGGGCTCCAATGTGCTGGGCGACCAATATGGTTGCGATATCGGGCTGGGGCAGCGCTTCAATGCTTTTGTCGGCCGACCGTTTGTTCTCCGGCGGATGGACTCCTCCCTTTTTGAATGTTTTCAGCATGGTTGCTATATCGGTTTATTTCAACGTTCTTTTTATGCTTCTGCCGCTTCGGGCTTGTTTTCCCCAACCGGTTTCTCCTTCGGGGGCGGAAAATTTTCTTCGATGATGGCGTGCGTGGGACACACAGCGACACATTTCCGGCAAAGCTTGCATTTGTCCGAATCGATGAATGCAAGGTTATTGGCAATGGTAATTGCATCGTATTTGCATTCTTTTTCGCACAAACTGCAACCAATACAGGCTACGGAACATGCCTTTTTGGCCGGCCCGCCTTTGTCGGTATTCCGGCAGGCAACGTATATTTTCCGGTATTTGGGCATCTGCTTGCGCAGCTCGATCAGATTTTTCGGGCAGGCTTTTACACAGGCGCCACAAGCGACACATTTTTCATCGTCGACTTCGGGAAGCCCGGTTGACGGGTTCATGTGAATGGCATCGAAATCACATACAACACAGCAATCGCCAAATCCGAGGCAGCCGTAAGAACAGTCGGTTTCGCCTCCATAATGCATCGCCGCAATGGCACAGGTCTGAACCCCTTCGTAATGTTTTGTCTTCGGTCGGTGTTCGCAGGTCCCGTTGCAACGAACCACGGCCGTACGGGGTGCATTTTGTTCGGCGACAAGTCCCATGATTTGAGCAACATTGTCCATGACCTCGTTACCTCCTACCGGACAAAATTTATTTTCGAGCGTGTTGTCTTTTACAATCGATTCGGCAAAAGCACGGCATCCGGCATAACCACAGCCACCACAGTTGGCCGAGGGGAGCGCTTCTTCAACCCGGTCGATTCGGGGATCTTCGTAAACATAAAATTTGCGGGCTGTAATGTACAAAATTACAGCCGAAGCAATGCCAATAGCGCTAATGATCAAAATGGTAAAAAGCAATGATTCACTCATAGTTTATGAATTGAGCGGATTAACGACGTAGGTGAAGCGTTTTTTAATCCGGTTTCGAAACAGGTACAAAAAGAAGTAATAAGGAAGCAGTGACCCGAGTGCGACGAGTCCGATCAATCCTTCGTCGGAGGTTAACAAGGAACTCCCGATCATTACAGCCATCAATAGTACGAAGGGCAGTACATATCCCAGAAAAAGAGCGTGAAAGCCCTGTGATGCTTGTAACCGTACTTCAACCTGTTGATTGGGGAAAAAACCAACAGGATCACATTCAATATCCAATTTTTTGTTGCTTTGTTCGGCCATGTTGCAGGACCCTTTGATGGCACAAGCGGCACACCCGGAAAGGACGATTATTTCCACTTTTATTCCTCTTTTTCCAACTTCCTTTACAATGCCTGTATGGGTAACTTCCTTTTTGGAATCCATGCGGATTAAAATTGAAATCGATTGCAAAACTATACCTATTTTGGAAAGTAGAGAATGATAAATGTACTTTTTTCGGGCTTGTTGAAAAGAATTGGCAAAATAGATGCGAAACACTTTTTGTAAGTTTCTGAAAATGACATTTTTTATTTATTGATTCCGGCATGGGCGATGGTATCCCGCTACAGAAGATCTGATTTTGAAGAATACAGCCATTTGTTCGAAAGTTGATTCTTATGGTTCCACCCCGGCTCAAAGCGAAAGCTCCAGGGATCGGATGTTTCGTGACCTTCCGGGCCTTGTTCCGGATTTTCTTTTGGCGTGCGGATGGACGAATCCTTTCCTTTGCCGGGTTTTTTCATCGGCAGGAAATACAATCATTGTTGTCCGGGGATAGAGAAAAAGGATGGAGAATTTTTTGTGTAATTAAGTTATCCCCTTTTATCTAAATGTTTATTCATCCGGATGAACACTGTTGTTGTTTTGCGCATACTCCGAGGGATTGATTCCAAATTCTTCGTGGAAACATTTGCGAAAGTATTTAAGATCGATGAAACCGACGTCGTACGTAACTTCCTTCACAGTATAATCGCCCGAACGCAACATTTCGGCTGCTTTGTGCAGACGTACTTTCCGGATGAAACTGTTGGCCGACATACCGGTGATGGCCTTGAATTTCCGGTAAAGCTGCATGCGGCTTAGTCCCAGATCGGAACAGAAATCGTCGATGTTGTATTCCGAATTGTCGAGGTTTTGCAGCACAATTTTCCGCGCTTTTTCGACCAGGGGATTCCTGTCGGGATCGTCGCTGTCGGGTGGGGTCTTTTTTGTTGTTGTATAATCCGACAAATTGAATTTTTCCTTCAGTTTTAGCTGTCGCTCAATCAGTTTATGAACCCGGACCAAAAGGTGTTTGGGGTCGATGGGCTTAGGGATATACGAATCGGCTCCCCGTTGCAAGCCCTCAATCCGGTCGGTTTGCGACGAAAGCACAGTTGTGAGGATAACAGGGATATGATCGGTCCGTTCATCGGTTTTGAGCCGCTCGCATAGTTCCAAACCGTCCATCTCGGGCATCATAATGTCGGAAATGACCAAATCGGGCAGCGTATCGAAGGCTTCTTCTAGGGCTTGTTTCCCGTTTTGTGCTTCGATTATGGTGAATTCATTCTGCAGTAGTCCTTTAATAAACTGACGAATCTCGAAATTATCATCGGCCACCAGGACGATCAGTTCATCTTTTTCGAAGGTCGATTTAAGAATTTGGACATTCGAAAGGTGGGTGTCCCGTGTGTTTTGGTCAATCTTTTTCCAGTCGGTGATGTTTTCCCGGGATGAAGGATTCGATTTTTCATCATCCCGATATACATCGGTCAGGGGCAGTTGAAGAATAAATTCCGAACCAAGCCCTTCCTGGCTGGTGAAAATTATGTCGCCTTTATGCATCTCGATGAGCTTTTTGGAAAAACTGAGCCCGATGCCGGCGCTGTTTCGCACTGCCGATCCATGAAACCGGTCGAAGATATGCTTTTTGCGTTCTTCCGGGATTCCAATACCGGTATCGCTAACCGATATTTTCAACCACTGTTCGTCGGGAAACACTTTCACATAAATTGATTTTCCATCGGGAGTGTATTTGAAGGCATTGGAAATCAGGTTGAAAGTTGTGCTTTCAACAAATTCTTTATCGATGAAAATCGTTTGATCGAACAGGGTTTTGAAGCGATAATCGATGTGGCGCATCTGGGCTTCATAATTGAAAAAGAGAAAAATATTATAGATGAAATCGGAAACATTGGTTGCTTCCACCTTTAGTTTCAATTGGTCATTTTCGCTTTTCCGGAAATCCATGATTCGGTTTGTAAGCTGCAGAAGCCGGCTGGCATTCCGAAAAATCATCAGATGCGGATCTTTCAATTCCGGGTAGTTCCCTTTTTCCAGAATTTGGGTGAGCGGTCCCATGATCAGGGTGAGCGGGGTTCGGAACTCGTGGGATATATTCGTAAAGAATCTCAGTTTTAGTTCGTCCAGTTCTTTTTGTTTTCGGTATTCCACTTCAAGCAGTTGCTGGTTGTGTTTTTCCTGCACTTTCACAATCCGCAGATAAAGCAAAAAGAAAATCGAAAACATGGCCACAACGAAATAGATAAGAATGGCCCAGGTAGTTGCCCAAAACGGAGGGGCAATGATGATTTTCAATTCTAATGGGTAGTCGCACCAAACTCCATCGTTGTTGGTGCTTTTCACCCGAAATATGTAATTCCCGGGCTGGAGCTTTGTGTAATAAGCTGTGCGGTGAAAAGCATCGCGGTAGTTCCAATCGTTGTCGACACCTTCGAGTTGAAAAGCGAACTGACATTTTTCGGGCAACTGATACTCCAGGTTGGAAAACTCAAACGAAAACGTATTTTGCATGTGCTTGAGGCGGAGGGCATCGGTCTGAAAAATATTCTTTTCGAGCAGGCCTTCCATATCCGGGGTACAGGGGAACATCCGTTCGTTGAACAGTATAAAGTTGGTGATCTGGGGCCGGGGCTTGTTGTAATTGTATTCAATTTTATATGGGGTGAAATAATCAATTCCCTGGTAGCCGCCAAAATAATAATTATACTCTTCGTCGTTCAACACGCTGTTCAGGTAAAACGACTGGTTCTGCAATCCATCGGAATTGTCGAAGAGTTTGTGGGGTTCTTGCAGGTTATTCGAGTTAATCCGAACCAGACCTTTTTGGGTTCCGAGCCAGAGAAAGCCGATCGGGTCTTCAATAATCGATTGCACATCAAAAACAATGTCCTTATGATAGGCATGGGTAAAAGTATTGTTTTCGTAAACATTCAGGCCGGCTTCTGTCCCGATCCATATTTTGTTGTTCCGACTTTGGTATACAGCGGTAACAAAATTGCTGGTCAGCCCGTTTTTATCGGTAATGCATTCCTGCGAAAGAATGGTTTCATCCGAAATGTTCATTTTCACGACACCGCCCCCGTTTATTCCCACCCAAATGTATCCCTCGTGGTCTTCGAGTAAGGAAAAAATGGCCATATTTTCGGAGAGGGGCAATTCGCTGTTCGGGTCTTTCAGCGGCTTGAACCGGTCGTTTTTCTCATCAAGATAGAAGAGGATCCCTTCCCAGGTTCCCAGTATGATGTCGCCATTGCGTTTTTCGAGAATGGAAGTGACGGTGTATTTTTTCCATTGGTTCTTTTCGTCGATGAAATGAGAATAATAGTGGAGTTGGTAAGGAGGAAGTCCATCGGCGAAACGAAATATCCCCAGGTAATTTTTGGTCGAAAACCAAATGTTCCCTTCTATTTCCCGGAGCGAAAAAATGAATTGGGGCGAAATTTCGGTATAGTTTGAAAAGGAAAGCGCTTCGAGAGTGCGGCTTTGTGGATTGAGTTTTAACAAACCTTTGCCCCAACTGCCGGCGTAGAAATTCCGATCGGTAATTTCAATCTGACTGATAATGTCGGGCGTATTTTGTGGATTATGCGTTGAGATGGAATTGAATTGTTGTTTGCGTTCGATCAGTGAAAAGAGACCGTTTTCACTCCCGATCAGGATGACGTTGTCGTGGGAATAGATTAGGGAGGTAATATTTTGCTTTGGATTTTTCTTGGGATCGCTCAGCCGGATGAAGTTCATTGTTCGATCCTCGGCAGTGTATTGGGCAATTCCGTCCTGTGTTCCCATCAGGAATGTGGTTTTTTTTGTGTTTTTAAGTTCCAGAATGGCGCGGATCCGGTGACCGACAAGTAGTTCTGTCCGGTAGTTTCCTTCATCGGCATAGAAATGAAAAAGGCCTTCAAGGGTCGAAACGAGAAACTCCTTTTCGTTGATTACGGCAATTTCGGATATGTGGTTTTCGAAAAGAGGATGAACCAGGTGTTGGGTTTCGAAGGTATTCAGGTCGAGAATCAGGATTCCGTTGTTGCCCAGCACGACCCGGTCGTCGTCGATCCGGCTGATTTTGGAAACCTGCGGATTGATCAGAATCTCAGGATGTTCTTCGTAGCGAATTTGTCGTACAACGCATCCGGTGCTGTCGATGATCGATAGGCCGCCCCGTTCACTCCCAACCAGCAGCATGTTTTCTTTGACCCTGCATAACGAGATAATGTTGTTGTCGGACAAGCGAAACGAAGATTCGGCATTCTGGTGATAACGGGTTACCTGATAGGTGGAAAGATCGATCCGGTATAGACCCGAAACAAAGGTGCCAACCCAGAGATGGTTGTCATGGATGATCATCTCTTCAATTTTCATGGCATTGAAGGCCGGATTGATCGAGGTAAAATTGAGGACGTCGTAGCCGTCGTATCGGTACAAACCTTTCCAGGTGCCAATCCAGAGAAATCCGTCGTCGTCCTGGGCAAGGCAATTCACAGCGCCTTCGGGAAGGGAGGTTTTACCGGTAATGTTTTCAATATACAAGGTAGGTTGGGCATACAGGCTTATCGGGGAAAAAAGCCACAACGCCCAAAATAAAAAGCCATATCGAAAGGATAACCACTTCATTTATCTTTTCTTTCCAGGCCGTGAAATTGCAGAAAAACGACCGAAAAAACAACTTCTATTTTTCTTCAAAAAAAAAGCTGCTAGAAAGGTAGCAGCTTTTTTGGGTATCTTCAATCCTGTTATTCAATGCCTAGTTTCTTTTTCACCAGCGGAAGGATGTCGACGCTTTGGTTCGATTGGTACAACACCACGCGGGTGCTGATGTCGAAAACGTAGATCAATCCCTGTTCTTTCGCTACAGCTGAAATGGCGCTGTCGGCTCTTTCGATGATGGGTTTCATCAGATCCTGCTGCTTTTGTTGTAGTTGCTGTTCCGATTGTACCCGGAAGGTTTCGATTCGTTGCTGTTTGGCCTGGATATCTTCCTCTTTGGCCTGACGTACAATGTCCGACATGCTTTCCCTTTTCTGGGTATATTCCGTGAACATGTTCTGGAGTTCGGTTTGTAACGTTCCCAGCATGTCTTCCAGTTCAGTAGCGGTTTTTTCCAGGTCGGCAACAGCCGTGGCCCGTTCGGGCATAACCTGGATCAACTGCTGGATATCAATATGTCCAAATTTTAGGGTTTGGGCATTGGAAATTGTGCTTGCACCCAGGAGCAGGAAAAAGAGAATGATAAATATTCGTTTCATTTCAATGGTTTTAAATATTTTACTTTCAGATATTTTGCTTTAAGGCAACGCAAATATAGAAAATAAACCTTCACAACGTTGCATTTTTCGTTGATAATCGAATGCGAACAACTGCGTGGTTTAGTTTTTATAACCCATCTTCTCCAGGATCTGATCGCTCAGGTTGTATTTCGGATCGGTATACAACATGCTCAGTCCACCGGCTTTGTCAAAAATAACGGCATAACTGTCTTCGGTGGCCAGTTCCTTAATGGCATTGTAAATATCGTCCTGGATGGGCTTGATGAGTCCCTGGCGTTTTTTAAACAATTCGCCTTCCTGTCCGAAATATTTTTGCTGCAGGTTCCGGAATTCTTTTTCCTTCGAAACGATCACATCTTCCCGTTTCCGTTTCATGTCGTCGGAAAGCAAGACGGCTTCGGCCCTGAAGTCGTTATACATTTGTTCCAATTGGGCCTGGATGGTTTCCAGTTCTTTCTGATACTGAAGCGACAGCTGGTTGAGTTGTTCCTGGGCAGCCTGGTAGGCCGGGATATTTTCCAGGATATACTCGGTGTCGACAAACGCGTATTTCTGTGCGTAGCTGGCGATCGTAAGGGTTACGAGGGCTACGAGGGTGATGAGGATTCTTTTCATACGATTCTGTTTTTACTATTTTTCAGGATGAAAACAACTTTCATACCAATTTTTTCAAGCGATTAAAATTGTTGTCCGATAACGAAATGAAACTGGCTTTTGGCCGATGAGGGGCCGCCGCTGTTGGGCATATCAAAGCCATAACCCCAGTCGATCCCGAGCAATCCGAACATGGGCAACCAAAAACGGACACCCACACCGGCCGAACGTTTCAGGTCGAAAATGTTGAATGTTTTCTGGTCGTACCAACTGTTGCCGGCTTCCAAAAAGGCCAGGGCATAAATATTGGCCGATTCGGAGAGGGTAATCGGGTAGCGTAATTCAAAGGTGGCTTTGGCATATATATTTCCGTAACGTCCGGCTCCATCAGTCGGGGTAATGCTGTTGTTGGTGTAACCCCTGAGTGCGATGTTGTCGGCGCCATAAATATCGTAACCCGACATGCCGTCGCCGCCCATCTTAAAACCTTCGAGGGGCGAACGTCGGTATTCGTTGAAGTAGCCCAGCAAGCCAAATTCAAATTTAGAATGGAGCACAAATTTTTCAGCCCGGTCGAGGGTGGTGAACCATTTTGCATTGAACAGCCATTTGTGGTACTCCAGAAAATTATAGCGTTCCTTGTCGGTCATGTCTTTTGCTCCATAATCTTTCCCGTTGAAACTGGAGTAGGGGGGAGTGAGCTCGAGCGAAAGGGAGAACGACGATCCGTGCCGGGAATAGAGCGGGTTGTCGATCGAATTCCGGCTGAAAACGGTTTTAAAACTGATGTCGTTGATATCGCCGTCACGAAGAAAATAGTAGGGCCATTCCTTCAGGTTATAATGCTGCAGGGAGAGTTCGTGGTAAATAGTGAAAAAATCGTCGGGCCAGTCGAGGCGATAGCCATAGCCCAGCGATGCCCCGTAGGTGATTTGCCAGGCGGTTATCTCGGCGCCTTCATAATTGGGCGTATAGCCATATCCCCCGCCATAATTTCCGTAGCCGTAATTGCCATAGCCGTAGGGCGAATAACCACCGTAGCCGTATCCATAGGGATATCCTCCGTAACCGCTTCCATAGTAATCGTAATCGGCCGTACTTTGGGTCAGTTTTGAATAATAGATCGAGAGGGAGAAGTTGTTGGGCTTTTTCCCTCCAAACCAGGGCTCCATAAAGGTGAAGCTGTATTGCTGGTAAAACTTGCCGTTGGTTTGGGCCCGGAGACTCAGTGTTTGGCCGTCGCCTGAGGGCAGCGGACGCCAGGCTTCCTTGTTGAATATGTTTTGGGCCGAAAAGTTGGTGAAACGCAAGCCGATGGAGCCGACAAACATGCCCATTCCCCAACCTCCGGAAAGTTCGATTTGGTCGTTGGCGCGCTCAATCAGCGAATACTTGATATCGACCGTACCGCTTTCCTGGTCCGGAATGGGATCGATCCCGATCCGTTCCTGGTCGAAATGCCCCAATTGGGCCAACTGGCGATACGAACGCATCAGCTTGGTCTTGCTGAACAAATCGCCCGGGAGCGTATATAATTCCCTTCGGGCCACTTCTTCGTGTGTTTTCGTGTTTCCTTCGATGATCACCCGGTCGATGGTGGCCTGTTTGCCTTCGAAAAGGCGCATCTCCAAATCAATCGAATCGGATTTGACGTTGGTTTCAACGGGATTGATGTTGAAGAAAAGGTAGCCGTTGTCGAGGTACAGGTTACTAACGGCATCGGGATCAGTCGATAGCCGTTTATCGAGTTGTTTCTGATTGTAAATATCTCCTTTCCCAATGCCCAAAAACTGGCTCAGGTAGGGCCCTGGATACACGGTGTTGCCCACCCACTTGATGTCGCGTATGTGGTACTGGTTTCCCTCTTCAATCCAGAGTTCAATCTGAACCGTATTATCCGTGTCATTTTTAATAACCGTATCGCGGGTGACGATGGCATCGCGAAATCCCAGTTCGTTGTATTTGTCAACCAGGTTTCTTTTATCCTCTTCGTAGAGGTCTTCCTGGAATTTTTTGGTTAAAAAGAAGTTTTTCAGCTTTTTGTCGTTGGTTTTTTTCATGGCGGCTTCCAGTTTTCCCACTTTGACCTTTTCGACGCCGTGAAAAACCAGTTTGCTGATTTTTACCTTTTCCTTTTTATCGATAGCGATATCGAGGATGATGGAATTTTCGTTTTCGGGGTCGTCGCGTTGAATGATGTTCACTTCGGTGTTTAAAAACCCCTTTTCTTTGAATATATCGGTAATAATGCGTTTTGCATTGATCAGCTGGGCATCAACAATCTGGCCTCCTTCGAGCAGGAGGACGCGTTCTTTAATGTCGTCTACCTCAGATTTCCGGACTCCTTTATAGTTCACCCGGGAAAGGCGGGGACGCTCCCGCAGGAAAATCTCGAGGAAAATTTCATCGCCCACCAGTTTCGCAGCATTAATTTTTACATCGGAAAAGAGGCCTTGCTTCCAGAATTTTTTAATTACCTGCGTAATGTCGTCGCCGGGAACCGTGATTTCATCGCCAATGCGAAGCCCGGCATAATTTTTCAGCATGTCTTTATCGAGGTAACGGATCCCGACAATTTCCATGCCTCCGATCGTATATTTTCTTGGGCTTGAATAGTAAATGGAAAAGTTGGTGCTATCGGGTAGCTGGGACCACAGGTTGAAAAAAAAGGTGACCAATAAGGCAGCCAGCGAAATTTTCTTAGCCATTACGTTACTTTAGGTTTTTTACTTGCTCACTTGTCATGCCAAAACGGCGTTCACGTTGTTGAAAATCAATAATTGCCCTGTAAAAATCCTCTTCCGTGAAATCGGGCCATAACGTAGATGTAAAATACAATTCTGCATAGGCTAGCTGCCATAAAAGAAAGTTACTTAAACGTTGTTCTCCGCTGGTCCGGATCAATAATTCAGGATTCGGAATTTTCGCGGTGGAAAGATAACCATCAAAGAGTTCCCGTGAAATATCATCGGATGAAATTTTTCCTTTTTTAACATCGCCGGCAATCGATTTAACAGCATTTAGTATTTCCCACTGGGAGCTGTAACTAAGCGCCATCACAACCGTTAGTCCGGTGTTTCCCGCCAGCATTTCAACAATTTTGTCGGTTTCTTTTCGCACTTTTTTGGGAAGCCCGTCAAGATCGCCAATCAATTTTAAGCGGACATTGTTCTGGTTCAATTCATCGGCTTCAGCTTTGATTACATTGACGAGCAGTGCCATCAGGGCATCGACTTCCATTTTCGGGCGGTTCCAGTTCTCGGTCGAGAAGGCATAGAGGGTCAGGTAGCGGATACCGCATTTCGATGCTGCTTTAATGGCGCTGCGTACCGATTCGACGCCGTGTTCATGGCCAAAAATGCGGCTGTTACCCCGTTGTGAAGCCCAACGTCCGTTCCCGTCCATGATAATGGCAACGTGGGAGGGAACCCTTGAGGAATCGATATCGTTGACGCTGATCATGTTAATTGATGCTTTCGTATGCCGGACATGGTTTTTTGCCCAGATAAAATTTGTAGTGCAAAGATAATCCAAAATAAATCACCCAGTCGTTATTGTGAAAAATATCGTTTACGTTCTGTAAGCCACTCATTTGATGTGGATTGTCCATATTGTCGATGGCATCGGAAAAAGATTTGCGGAAGGACACTTCGGCACCTACACCCAGGTTTTTCCCGAGGGCATATTTCGCTCCAATGCCTATGGGGATATTGGGCGATACAATATAATTTCCATTAGCATCAGGAAAATACATGAATCCGAGTCCGGTATATACAAAGGGGCTGAACTTCATTTTTTTCACACCCAGGAGGAAATCCAGGTAATTCACTTCGACAAAAGCGCCCAGGTCCAAAATTCCCTTCTGAAAAGCGACCGGCGCATCGTTGAAGGTCCCTGTGGCTCCCACCAGTCCATAAAGGGCGTTGATACGCAGGCTGAACCGTGAATTGAAATTGTACCGGTAGAAGAGCGCAGCATTGGGCTGTACAGAGGGAAACAGGTTCATCTGATCGTAATCGGTAATGGGAATGGCCCCACCGCCAAAAAGGCCGATATCGGCGGTCTGCTGCTGGGCTGCTGCCGTTCCCCCAAGGAGAAACAGCATAAGCAAAAAAAAGGTAGTTTTCAGAGTTTTCAGGCTGCCCATAACCGCATAAAGCTTGTTTCAATTAATTGAATGATAATGATCTGTTCTTCAGGTCAACCGCCTTTTGGCGAGCAACAAAAGTAATATAATTCTGAGAAAAACCTGAAACGAACCGGAAGTATAACTGATTGCCGGGAGAATTATTGCCGTTTTGAAAGCAAAATTGTGGCGGAAGACAGAAGACGGAAGATGGAAGACGGAAGACGGAAGACGGAAGACGGAAGACGGAAGATGACGATTGACGATCCCTAAATTAGGTTGACAGTTTTTACTTGTTATGAATCGCAACCGATCGGATCACTTTATAACATTATTGTCCGGTATCGATTCATGCATCAATACATTGTGGCTGATATATAAAAAGTATATTGAGAATGAATAAAACAGAAAAAACGAACAATTTGTGCATAAAAAAAGAGACTGCCTTTTACGACAGCCTCTTTTTATGTTTTTACCCGGTAACGGGTATTTTTTTCATATGGGCCTGGGTTTATTTACCGATCAGTTCTTTAACTTTTCGGTACACATTTTCACCCGTGAAGCCCAATTTTTCATCGAGTACTTTGAAGGGAGCTGAATAGCCAAAGGAAGGCAATCCGGCCACCGTGCCGTCGG
>DAIMEA010000027.1:0-16590 GCA_036725585.1 Prolixibacteraceae bacterium
ATAAACCACATCGCAGGTGTCCCTTACGCTGCCCCATATCCCAAACACTTTCCATTCGGCCCAATATCGCACGGTAGTAGTATATATGCAGGGCCCGCCGGTTTCGGTACCGGGGTAATTGTTGCCGGTACTGGTGCGCACCCAGGGCCAGTATTCGGTGTAGGTTGGCGTGCAAACAGGGATGGATGCAGGGTCGCATTCGAGGGTCGAGTCGTTGCAGCAGTTGATTGCCAGCCCGGCATAAGCGGCCACCACGACCCTCTGCCCGGCGCTGCCGGTATTCGAGGCGCCATCGGTGGCTGTCCAGGTTACTAAGGTTTCACCAAGGGGGTAGTCACCCGAGGCATCGATATCGCTGGTGCGCCCGGTATAGTCGTTGGCGTAGGTAACACTACAGTTGTCGTTGGCCGTGGTTACCGACTGTGACGCAATATCGACATAAACCGGGGCGTCCCCATCATTTTCGATGATTTCCACAATGGTGTCCTGCGATACGGAAATGGTGGGATTTTCGGTGTCCGAGACGACTACCGGGAGTGAACTGCTTCCCGGGCTTGATCCGCAGCCGTTCGATGCACTGACGGTTATATTCCCGTTCTCTCCATAATCGCCGGAAAGGGCTGTTATTGAAGTTGTTCCTTGCCCATTGCTTATCGACCAACCGCTTGGTACACTCCAGGTGTAATTGGTCGCATCTGTAACGGCATCGATTGAATACGTTTCCGACTCAAAAGCGCATATAGGCGACGGTCCGGAAATTGCCTCGGGGGTGCCGGGCGCTGCCGCATTAACATACAGGATTGAAACATCCGATGTATCATCACTGCATCTGTAAGAACTGTTTGAAACCAATACCCGGTACGTGTAGCCATTCATCCCTACGGGCACATTCGTTAACGAAAGCGTAGAGGTATTGTAATCAGAATAGGTACAACCATCGTTAGGGACCGATGCGCCTGTAATATCGGTATAAACGCCCGAAATACCTCTTTGCCACTGATAGGTGTCGGCATTCGTGGCAGTAAGCGTGAAACTGGTATTATTCGTGGCGCACACGGAACTATTTTCAGGTTGCGCTGTAATCGACAAAGCGGTGCCGGCTTCGAGGTAATCGCTGATGCCGTTGTTATCGCCATCGTCCGGGGTAGTATACCCGCTGGCATAACCCGTAACAAGCCCGTTGCTGTCGTATCCCGTGCCATCTAATATCCCGTCGTTATTGGCATCAATAAAACCCGCTTCGATTACATCGTCGCAGCCATCATCATCCGAATCGAGGTCAATCCGGTCGGGTATGCCATCCGCATCTGTATCGCAGTCGGTGCCAATTTTTATCAGGATATCATCAATCGCCAGGTCATTACCATTTCCACCATTGGCATTATTGATTAAAATAAGTTCTGCTTCGGTAATGTTACCACAATAGCTGGTAAAGGTAAACTCATGCCACGTTTGATCCTGAGGTATCTCACCGGTAGTGGCTGCAATAATATCTCCGCTGGTTGTTTGAAGTCGCACATAAATATCCGGTCGGGTATCCGTTCCGGATGCCATCAGGTTGATTACCCAGAAAGATACCATGATCGGTACATTAGGCTCGACAGTTATCGTACGCCGGTAAAACTCTCCGGGGGCTATTGCCGCGTTAAATATAATCATCCGTCCATTGGCATCACCTGTGTGATCTGCGGTAGTGATCCAACCTGCAAAATCGGCAGCTCCATAATTAACACTAAAAGGTTTCGATTCTCTAAGAATCGCATATTCCCCATCGTTGGTGTTATTATTGTAACCTGATCCGGGGCAACTATTGTAACCGGTTTCGTAACAATAATTGGTGTAAGTGGTTAATGTTCGGGTACCTGTTCCAAAGTCTTCAGAAAACAAAGTCGTTCCTGTTGAAAGGGTTGAACTGTTGCATGCAGTTAATTCGGTAATATCAGAAATCCCGTCGTTGTCGTCATCCAGGTCGTTCGAGTCGGTAACGCCATCACCATCAGTATCTACATCAATAATTAAACTGGCGGCCTCGCTGTTGATCGTCCCGCATGAGTTTGTTAAAACGCAACGGTATTGGTTTCCATTGAGTCCGTCAACGTTACTGATATCCAATTCATCGGTTGTTTCGTTGGAATATACCCCACCGGAAACATCGGACCAGCTTCCCCCTCCGTTTGTACTCACCTGCCACTGGTAGCTAGTAACATTGCTGGCAGTTACAGAAAAACTTGCAGGATCTCCTTCCAGTGCGATCACACCCGATGGTTGGCTGCTAATAGAAGGCAGCGGATTGACGGTGAGGTCGCTACCGTTATCCGATCCTTCAACATCAGGCACATCGCTAACAACCCTTATCCGGTAACCAGAGCCACTACCTGTGCCCGATGGGATGGTTACGCTTATCGACTGGCTTCCGCTATTATCGGTTGAGGTACTTTGTAAATCGACAGGTGTTGAAAACGAACCTGAAGAGTTTGAAAGTTGAGCGGTAAAAGTAGCACTGCTGAAACTGCCTGTTGGCGAGTAGGTAAAGGGTACACTGATCCCCGATTCGCCGGCGCAAAAGGGCGAACCGCTAACGGTTCCTGTAGTGATTGTTCCGGCAGCCTGAATATTTACCGTGTAGTCTTCAACCTCCGCATATTCACTTCCGCAAGGATTACAATAATCATAACTTAACCTGATCCTCATCCTGGTGTTCCCCAATGTTGCACCAGATGGTGCACTAACTGAAAAAGTTTGGGTTTGATCACCATTCCCAACATTTACACAATCAACTTCAAGCTCATCTGTTAGATTAAAAGTCCCATTTTGATCCCAGTCAACCCAAATACTTACTTCATACGCTCCATTCAAATTTGTAAAGTCAATTGTAATGTTTTCACTTTGTCCTGCTGTAATGGTGTTTGAGTAACCGGTAAAATCACTATATCCATCACAACCTGAACTTACATCAATACTACCAAACTGAACCCTGCTAATGTATCTTGTAGGATTACAATTTCCGCTAGCTGAACAATATGTGACATTCGAATTCCCTTCCACGGCTACGTTCTCCGTAGTTGCCCCGCCCCCGGCATTGGTTATGTTCCCGCTGTAGGGGGTGTTAGGGGATGTAGGCTCAAAAATCACGTAAATGGTTGTGCTGGCAAGTGTCGCACTTGTGTATTCCACTTTAACGCTGGAAGCAAACCCTGAGCCCGAGGTAAGTGATACCTGGAAGTTGGAAGGCGCGGTAACGGTAATGCTATCGGTATATCCGGTAAGGTTGCCTCCTGAAAGGGTGTAGGTTTCTTCCGAAGAGGTACCGCCCGAGGCAACATAGCCAAAATCGATAGTTGAAGGGACAACTGTTAAGTAAGGGTTTGTAAGGGTATATGAGACTATTACCAATCCATCGGCGCCAGAACCACCAGATGACCAACGTTCATCACTTGAGCCGCCACCGCCTCCTCCATAAGTATTTCCATTGCCTCCAGCACTGTTATCAGTAGAACCGTTACCTCCATCTCCTCCGTTTGCATTTCCCCCGTAACCTCCTGTTGTCCCGGAACCGTTGCCGCCATTAGCACTGTCTCCGGCGCCACCGCCACCTCCAGCGCCATTGTCATTTGTTCCGTCAGCTCCGGTTCCTCCAGTATGAGTTACTTGACTTGAAATTGATCCGGTAAAAGCACTGCTTCCTCCTGTACCTCCGGGAGGATTATCTCCAGCCTGTCCCCCACTACCACCATATGCAGTAACCGAGCCTGTGGAATGAACAGCACTTGAATTTCCCCCACTATCACCATTAACACCATTGCCAGATCCTCCTGCGCCACCACTGCCAACTGTTATTGTAATATTATCGCCCGAAGATACAGAAATTACGCCACTGGCATAACCGCCGCCACCTCCGCCGCCGCCACCATCAAAAGTATTTCCTCCAAGGTTATTTGAACGCTCTGCACCGCCGCCCCCGGCTCCCCAGCATTCAACCGTTACCGAAGTTACTCCGGCCGGCACCGTGAAGGTTCCCGATGTAGTGAAGGTTTGTGACTGGGGTTGTGAAAAAGAAACGAAGTGGGTGAGAACGACAAAACCGACAAGAAAAAAGACTTTTCTTGCTCTGGCTTTTTTAATAAACGGCTCATGCAACATTCCCTTTCCTGTCAGTGGCAGGAATATCTCTTTCCACACGTACCCCGATATTTGTCTGTTCCGATTCAATTACCCTCTACACCATTGCATCAAATAAGTGAACCAAAGATAAAAATAAAAACCCATAGTTTCTTTAAATCTTTATGCCAAAAAGCCAAGCGTTGCCCTTTTTTAAACTATCTGCCACCAAGGCACGAAAACACGAAGTGGCACAATGACGTTCCATACCCACAAAAGAGCTTTTGCGAAACGGTAAATAGCAGCTACCTGAAATAAGGTTAATAAGGTTGTTGCACGGATTATTGCCATCGGGCTACGAAGGTAACCCTGATTCAATAAGGTTTTCTTCGCACAATGAAGCAATCCGTTAAGAAGCAGGGATAAACCTTATTTTCTGGTCTTTAACCTTCGTATTTAGGGTTAGGCCCTTCACGCCCAACCTTATTTTACCCCGGCCGATCTGCTAGTGCTGTTAAAAGGTATTCCGTTGTATCGGCCACACAAAAATTTCCCAAAAGGAAAAACCCGGCATTCACCCCGATAAACATCGATGTACGACCGGAAAGCGTCTGCACGCCCATTTTACTGGAACGGGCCAACCGCCGGCATCGCCAGTATGTCAACATCATCTGTTGGTGCAGAGGTATCGTTGCAACCATGCGAATCGAAAACCTCGTCGATGGTAAGTGTCGCGGTTAGGGGGGTATTCACCACATTTGTCATCCAAAAGGTTATGTCGTACGAATCGTCCCCAATATTGTTGATGGTTCCCGTTGCAGGGTTGGGCGAAGAACCCGGCACCGAAATATTGGTGCCGTCCAGGGTGTAGATAAAACCCCATGTAGCTGCCGACGAGTATACGCGTGTAACCGTGAACGTAACCGCTGTGGCGCCGGCATTATACGGACCGTTGTTGTCGGGGTTAAAGCCCTGGGATGCTTCAAGATCGGGGCATTCGTTATCACCCGATTCCAGCTCAACCGTTGCGGCAATGCGGTGAACGGTCACCGTCCAGGTTCCTGTCGACTGGGAAGGCGTGGTATGGCAGCTCCCGTCGCTGGCGTATCTCCGGTAACTGCTTGTCTGCGTTAATCCGGAAGGAGGAGTATAGCTTGAAGCCGTTGCCCCGCTGATCGGGTCGGTGTACCCATCGGCCGATGAACGCCACTCGTAGCTGATGCTGTTGTCGCCTCCGCTTGCATCGGTATCGCTGCCAATTTCCGAAGGATCGTCGCCATAGCATATCGTTTCGCCGCTTGTTTCAATAGCCCCGGCTGTAAAATCGGGATAAATACCAATGGTAAGGGAACGTGGCGAACTGCTCCCGCAACCGTTGTTGGCGGTAACGCTGATATCCCCGCCCGACGATCCGGCATCAACGGTAATTTCCGTTGTTCCCTGGCCCGCTGTGATGGTCCATCCCGATGGGACCGACCATGAATAACTGCTGGCATACTGCACGGAGGAAATGGAATACGTTTCCCCGCTTGCCCCGGAACAAACGGTGGCTGGTCCGTTAATGGTACCCGGCTGTGCCGGAGAAGAAACCGCCTTGATTATGGAAGCCGTGTTTCCCGAACTAAAATCACTTTGGCAGCAGGACCCGCCCGGGTATGTCCCCGATGCCAGCCGGGTAACCGTAACAACCGATGTAATGGGAGCCGTGCCGGTTAAACCGGTTACGGTAAACGTTCCGGTTCCGGCAGTCGAAATGGTCATCGTTGCGGTAAGCCCCGTTTGGGTGGGGTTGGTCGTGTTGTAGGTAACGGTATATGTGCCGGTGGGTAAGTTAGCCGCGTTACCGTTGAGGGTTACGCTTGAACTGGTTGCCGGCGAACAAATTGACTGCCCGCTGAGTGATGTAAAACTGTACGTAGGGCAGGTCCAGGTAAGCGTTAACTGGCCGCGTGCACCACTGCCTCCATCACGTAATCCAGCAAAACCGCCATAATATCCGCCGCCACCGCCACCGCCGGCAATGCTTCCGCTTCCTCCATCTCCGTTGCTTGTCCGTCCGTTTCCCCCGGTACCGCCCGAACCAGTTCCACCCGAACCGCCGGTTGGTACGCTGCCATTGCCCCCCGTAGAAGAAGAACCGGCCCCGCCGCCGCCGCCGCCCGAACCCGAACCGGTGGCTGTGGCGCCATTACCGCCGGCCCAGGTGCCGGCTGCGCCTCCACTACCCCCTGAACCATTTCCAGATCCCAAAACACCAACTCCATCAACTCCGGCATTACCTCCATTAGCGCTGAGAAGGCTTCCAAATGATGTGGCGCCACCATTATTGCCCGATGTACCCCCCTGTCCGATTGTGATGGCATAAGATGTACCGGGCGTAACGCTCAATGTCCCGGAGTTAAAGGCGCCACCACCGCCACCACCACCTCTGCCCGTACCAATAAATGCACTGCCACTGCCGCCACCACCGCCGCCGCCCCAGGCCTGCCCTGTAACCGAGGTGACCCCGGCGGGTGGGGTAAAGGTGCCGTTGGCCGTGTAGGTATAGGATGTTTGGGCATACGAAGGAAACGATAACAATAAGGGAAAACATACCAAAAATAGAATCCCGCCCTTCATTCGCTTAATATCGGAGCAGAATACACAACCGGTCTTTACAGTATAAAAAACCGGGAACCAAAAAAAATTTGCTGCTATTCGTTGCACACAAAACAGGATTGTTGAAAAAGCAATAAAATTAAAGAATTTATACTTATTATCTTTATTACTCAATCTTTTCCTTTCCCGGGTAACGTCCATTTTTCCCCATTTCCTTTCCCGATATAAACGCAATATCTTTTTTATCGGCTTTAAAAAAAAAGGACGGAGCCTCCCCGATGATTTTTTTAAAATCGCGGATCAGGTGCGACTGGTCGTGGTAATTTCCCTCGGCCACCAGGGCCTGAAAATCGTTGTGCCGCCCTTCGAGGTGGCAATCCCATAAATGGTTCACCCGTACAATGCGTGAAAGCGCCTTGGCGTTTAGTCCCACCCGCGAAAGAAAATTCCTCCGGAACGAACGGGGATTGTATCCCGAATCCCGGATCAGCTCGTTTACCGGAACCGAACCTCCCGATCCGATAATCCGATCGTATACAGCATCGATCCCATCGGGCTGATAGGGCTTGCTGATCCAGCCGGCCAAAAAAGATTCAATAGATTGTTGCCGCAGGGACCGGTTATTCTCCTGCCTCATTTGTTCCCATAAAGCACCGGGAATAGGCGACACGGTAGTGAAAAAAGGCTTTTTCCGGGGCCGGGAAAGATCAATCGCAAAAAGACGGGTTATTACCGATGCCCGGCACGCAACAACTACTGTATCGAGCGGCGGTTCCGTGCATACAATTAACGGCGCCAGCGAAGGAGCTACAAGAAAATACGAGGGGAGCACATACGTTGTCTTTGAATCGCGCACCGAAACCGTGCCGCTAAAATTGAACACCACCGATATCCCCCCATTTGGAATAAATCGGGTTTGCAGCTTCTCGTCTGCTTCACCGGCCTTCATGAACAAAAAACGGTTGATCAGAAAAGAAGCGGGGGCTCCGGGTGGTGAAAAGTATTGCTCCATACAAAACTTCTTTTTCAAAAGTAAACATTTTGTTTTATACAAAAAAACCAAAAGGCTGTCTCAAAAGTGCCAGACTATGTCCTTTTTGCATGAAATGATAAAGGGCTACCAAAACATCGCTCCAACGGCGCTTTTGTTCTACCACCCTTAGCACCCCTATTGCACAATGCGAGCGCCAATGGCGCGCCACTATCAGCCCAAGTCGCCCTGTCATTGTCGCATTATGCCCAATAAAAAATGGGTGGAAACTACTTATGACCGTTTTACGACCCGTCTCGCTTCTGCCCCTTTTTTATTTCCCAAAAAAATGCAGACCTTTGCGTCTTTCATTCAAAAACACGATGAACATAAAAGAAATCGAACAGCAGATCCTAAGCGAATTTTCCGCTTTCGACGACTGGATGGATAAATACGCCTACCTGATCGAACTGGGGAACCAACTCCCGCCCATCAACGAAGCGCTGAAAACCGAACAACACCTGATCCGGGGCTGCCAGTCGCAGGTATGGATCCATGCCGAATACAAAAACGGGGTCATCGAATACCTTGGCGACAGCGATGCCCTGATCGTGAAAGGCCTGGTTGCCCTCATTCTTCGTATTGTGAACCAACAAAGCCCCGAAGCGATCATGCAAGCCGGTTTTCATTTTCTGGACCAGATCGGGTTGAAGGAACATCTCTCCCCTACCCGTTCCAACGGACTGCTGGCCATGATCAAACAAATAAGGCTTTATGCTGTTGCTTTTAACAGAATGAAAACAATCGAAAAAGATGAAAGCCGATAAAGATCAAATCATACAGGACATCATCGAAATGCTGAAAGAAGTGTACGATCCCGAGATCCCGGTTAATATCTACGATCTGGGGTTGGTGTACAGCATCGATGTCGATGATGCAGGCCTGGCCACCGTGGTTATGACCCTCACCGCACCCGGATGCCCTGTGGCCGATATGATTGTCCAAAACGTATATGAAAATGTTGCCTCCGTCGAAGGCGTAACCGATGCCAACATTGAACTCACCTTTGAACCTCCCTGGGACAAATCGATGATGAGCGAGGAAGCCCGGCTGGAACTGGGCTTTTTTTGAACAGCTATTGACAGATTCCGACCAGCGTGTCATCCCGCCGATCCCGATAGCTATCGGGAGAGGAGGAATCTGTTGTAACAAGGGATTCCTCGTCGCTTCGCTTCCCTCGGAATGACACCTTTTTCAATGGTCAACTCTGCATATCCCGTTTTTCCTAATCTGCAATTCAGGAATTTTTTTCTATTTTTGTAGCGTAAAAATCAATACAGACAGTTCGAAACCATCCTGTCTATAAACAAAACTACGGAAAATGAAACAGAACAAATTACCCTTCGTGTTTGATCTCCTGATCGAGGTGGTCTCAGTACTCAAATCCCACAATCACACAGCTTACCAATGAACAAAGCGGTTGTACTGCTTTCTGGCGGCTTAGACTCGACGGTAGCACTCCATCTGGCAAAAAGCCAGGGATTCGACACATACGCCCTTTCGTTCGACTATGGGCAGAAACACCACAAAGAGCTGGACTGTGCCCGGGCTACCGCACAGAAAGCCGGCGCGAGGGAACACAATGTGGTATCGCTCCGCCTGAACCTCTGGAGCGGCAGCTCCCTCACCGATCCGTCCATCAGCATTCAGGACGGGGATATCGGACGGAAAGATATTCCGCAAACTTACGTACCTGCCCGGAACATGGTCTTCCTGTCGGTGGCTGCATCCTATGCCGAAGCCCTTGGTGCTCAGGATATCTTCATCGGTGTAAGCCAGGTCGACTACTCGGGATACGTCGATTGCCGCGAAACATTTATCACGGCCATGCAAGCGGCCATTAACCAGGGAACCGTTATGGGAGCCGAACTGGGTAAACCCATCACCATTCACGCACCCTTTTTGTATAAAAGCAAAGCCGAAGAAATCCGGCTCGGCGAACAACTTGGGGTTGATTGGAGCCTGACCTGGAGTTGCTACCGGGGAGGTGAAAAACCCTGTGGCGCCTGCGACAGCTGCCTTCTGCGGGCCAAAGCCTTTGCCGAAGCCGGTGTGGTGGATCGTGCATTATAACAGGGGAAAAAGGAAAAATTCCCTTGTCAGTGGTAAAAAGAAAAATTGGTACCAATTATGTCCAAATTTGTATACTTAGCGCCCGAAGCCGTTTTCCCGATCACTGTCGATGAGGAAGGACAATCCATGCACGATGGGCCCGCCACGGGTTTTTCCCGTCCCGGCACCCTGCAGGGCGAAGGAAAAATGGCCGGCATCCCGGTCCTGTTTGTCCGCACTTCAGGCTGCAATCTGCGTTGCATGTGGAACCTTCCCAACGGCGAAACCAGTTTGTGCGATACACCCCTGGCTTCGTTCAATACCCGGGGCGAAAAAGCGTTCCCGGTCGAAACCGTTAAACGGACCATCCTGAACAACCTGGGTAAAATGAACCACCTGGTTATATCGGGCGGCGAACCTTTCATCCAGGCCGAAGCGCTCTCCGCCCTCGTTTCGGGTTTGAAACAGGAACGGAACCTGCATGTTTCGGTCGAAACCAACGGAACACTTTTTCACGAAGAACTGTGCCGGCAGATCGACTTTTTCAGCATCTCCCCCAAGCTGGGGAATTCGCTTCCAACCTGCGAAAAAATGGAAAAATACGGGCCGACGCTTCCCTTTCTTCCCGGTACTGCCAAAAACATCCGAATCAATATCAAGGCCATCCAGTCCATGATCGATGCGTGCAAAGCGTTTCCCGGGAAGGACTTTCAGCTCAAATTTGTCATCGCTAAGCACCACGAACTCCGGGAAATTGAAGATGATTTTCTTGGCCGGCTCACCGGCTGGGCCCCCGACGACGTAATCCTGATGCCCCTGGGAAGCACCCCCGAAGAATTGAAACAAACCCGGATGTTTGCCATCGAAGCAGCCATCGAACAGGGCTGGCGGTACAGCCCCCGTTTGCAGGTGAATTATTTCGGGGGGATTGCCGGAGTGTAATCCCTGTATGCCGAACGACTGCTTTTTGTGTTCCGGCAATTACGTATCTTTGAAAAAAAGCGGATAATGACGTTGAAAAATGGCTAAACAAAAAAAATCATGGTCCCTGAATCCACCCACTTAGGAAAAACCAGCAGCTATCCCCGGCATTATGATCCCTCGCTTCTGGTAGCCGTTCCGCGGAGCGAAAACCGCGAACACCTGGGCATTGGCCCCGCGAATCTTCCCTTTTCCGGGGTGGATGTCTGGCATGCCTATGAATTTAGTTTTTTGATCAACAGCGGACTTCCGGTAAACGGTATCCTGAAAATTATCTATCCCTCCAACAGCCTGTACCTGGTCGAAAGCAAATCGCTGAAACTGTACCTCCATTCCTTCAACATGGAACGCCTGGGGCCAAATCGCGCCGATGGCCTTGCATGCGCGCTGGAAATGATCAGGAAGGATCTTCGCCTCTTACTGAAATGCGATGTGCAGATTTCCTTTTTCGACCACAAAACAGAAGCACTTTCTTCTGATTTTGATGGATTCTCCATCATGGAAGATTGCATCGATACCGATACCCTTTGCTGTGAAAGCTACCGGGAAAGCCCCGAACTGCTAACTTCGACAGGCCTGCCCGGCGAAATCCATTGGGGAACCCATCTTTTGCGCAGCCGGTGTAAAATAACCCTCCAGCCCGACTGGGGCACTGTGTTTGTCGCGATGAAAAGTACAAACCTTCCCGATGCCGCCGGTTTTCTGAAATACATTGTTTCGCTGCGCGATGAGAACCATTTTCACGAGGAAATCTGTGAAAGCATTTTTACGCGCCTGAACCAACGTTTTTCTCCTTCCGCACTCCGGGTTACCTGCCTCTACACCCGCAGGGGCGGAATCGACATTTGCCCGGCCCGGTCGCTTCGCGCCGACGATCTGCCCGAAAAGCTCTGCACAATCGATACGCTCACCCGACCTGTTTTCCGGCAATAAAACCCGGGATGTTTTTTGCCTGATAATTTTTCTATTTTTACCGTTCGAAGCAATACGAACCGTGATTGACTATGAATGTACTTTTACAAATCGAAACGGTAGGTCCCGAAGGCTATAAACTGTTCTGGGTGTTTCTGGTATTGCTCGTTTTGGCCGTTTCGGCCCTGTTGCTGATGAACCGAAAAATTCGCGAAACGCTTTTCCCGGCCCGGGTTGGGGCTTCGGCTGAAAAAAACAAAGAAAACCAGCCCGAAACTATTACCCTTACCGTGAATAACCGGGAAAAGAAAGCGGTGGTTATCGAATCGCTTACCTTTGTATTTGTGCAATTCCGGAAACGTCGTTCGTTCACCATCAAACAAGTAGCCGGGCGAAGCATTTACCCGGCCTTTCTCGAAGCCGGGAAAAAGCACAACGTGGTGATATCTCTTTCCCCGTTCTACGAACGGATTCCCGAATTGAAAAAAATGAAGCGCTTATATCTCGAAGTGAATATGGAAAACCGGAAACGACTTCGCACCCGTCCGGTTTTTTTGCGTTCCACTCTTTTCGGCCTTGTATCATGAACTGGAAGTTTAACCATATCGATTTTTCCATATATCCGCACTTCGACGGACGCCTGGGGATGCTTTGCACGGCTGAAAAATCGACCTTCCGAATTTGGGCCCCCACGGCAGCAAAGGTTTTGCTCCGGCTCTATACCGGGGGTTCCCAAGGCGATCCTTTCGAAGTGATCGAAATGAAGAAGGGAATATCGGGCGAATGGCATTCAGAGCGAACCGGCGATTTGCATGGCACCTACTATACCATCCAGTGCCTGATCGAGGAAAACTGGATGGACGAAATCCCCGACCCTTATGCATTTGCCGTGGGCGTGAACGGCCGCAGGGGCATGCTGTGCGATTTTTCGCGAACCCATCCCGAAGGCTGGACGAATGACCGGAGGGTACTCCCGGAACAGTACACCGACCTGGTTCTTTATGAACTTCATGTCCGGGATTTCAGCATCGATGTCTATTCGGGTATCCGGAACAAGGGAAAATATCGTGCTTTTACAGAGGGAGGCACCCGCTCGCCCGAGGGGATCAAAACGGGTATCGACCACCTGAAGGAACTGGGCATTACGCATGTACATCTTTTGCCGGTGTTTGATTACCTGACGGTTGATGAGGCCCATCCCGAAAAAAATCCGTACAACTGGGGATACGATCCGCTCAATTTCAATGCTCCCGAAGGTTCGTACGCGAGCGATCCGGATAAGGGCGATGTACGGATCACCGAATTCAAACAAATGGTTATGGCCCTGCACCAAGCCGGTATAGGCGTTGTTATGGATGTAGTGTACAATCACACGGGGCTCAACCATCACTCGTATTTTAACCAGACGGTGCCCGGTTATTATTACCGCCAACGGCCCGACGGTTCGTTCAGCGATGCCAGCGGATGCGGAAACGAAACAGCCACCGAGCGTTTTATGGTGCGGAAATACATCATCGATTCGCTGAAATTCTGGGCAGAAGAATACCATATCGACGGATTTCGCTTCGACCTGATGGGTATTTACGACCTCGAAACCATGCAGAGCATCCGGAAAGAGCTCGACCGGATTGATCCCCGGATGATCCTCTACGGGGAAGGTTGGAGCGCCGCCCCCAGCCCAATGGATGAAAAATATCGCGCAGTAAAAGGCAATGTTCCGAAAATGAACCGGGTTGCTGTATTTAACGACGATTTCCGCGACGCGCTGAAAGGCCACTGGTCGAATCCGGCCAGCCTGGGATTTGCCAGCGGACAAACATTGAACGAGGAATCGGTAAAATATGCAATCGTGGGGGCGACCTTCCACCCGCAAATTGTTTACAACTATGTTGCCTCGACCAAATGGGCCTGGTCGATTTCGCCCGAACAAAGCATCAATTACCTGTCGTGCCACGATAATTACACTTTTTACGACAAGCTGAAATTATCGCGCCCCGATGCCAATCTGCCCGAACTTGCCCGGATGGTTTGCCTCGCCGGGGCCGTCTTGTTTTTCTCGCAGGGTGTGCCTTTTCTGCATGCCGGGATCGAAATGCTGCGAACCAAACGGGGAAACGGAAACAGCTACAATGCGCCGGATGAAATCAACCAGATCGACTGGAGCAGAAAAGCCATCTTCTCGTATGTTTCCGATTTTTTCCGGAAATTGATCTCCCTGAGAAAAAAGCACCCTGCATTCCGGATGACAAGCGCTGCGATGATCCAGAAGAACCTCCGTTTTTCAAAACACTACATGCCGGGTGTGGTGGCCTTTGAACTAACCGGACACGCCAACGGCGACGAATGGGAAAACATTCTGGTGGTATTCAACAACAATCCCGACCCGATTGTTTTTCCGGTCAAACACCGAAAATGGAAAGAAATTGTGAATGGATTGGCTATTGATGAAAACGGACTGGCCGAGCGCGAAACCCATGCCGTATTTGTCCCCCCCATCGCTACGCTGATGCTGGTATCGGAAAAAAACCCGATCAGTTAGGCTTTCCCTTTTTCCCCCCTAACTTAAACAGAAGTTCTTTTTCGCTCCGGGTAAGACTTTCGTAACCCGATTGACTGATCTTGTCGAGGATTTCGTTGATGAATTCTTTTTCGGCTTTCTTTTTCCGGTTGTATTCCCAATCATCCATTTTGCGGGTGTTGTCTGCCCGGTGGGTAACCCGTAATTTTTTTCGCCTCTTCAGGAAAGAAGGCAGGGAACCAAGAAATTGATTGAATCGAGCGGTGATATCCTTACCCTTTTTCAATTGCGCCATGTACACAAAGCCCCAGACAGCCCCGCCCAGGTGGGCCAGGTTCCCTCCGGCATTGGTTCCGGTAATTCCCAAAACATAAATGATCACCGAAACAAGGGCAATCCAAACAATCCGGATGGGTCCAAAAATGGAGCTGATCAGCAGAAGGTTAACCGATAAATTGGGGGCATATACAGCCGTTGCCACCACAATGGCAATAATTGAAGCCGAAGCGCCCAGCAAAATACCGTGTGGAGCCACTTCGGAAAAAGCGGGAAACAAATTGTACCCGGCAATATAGAGAAAAGCCCCCGACAAACCGCCCAACAGATAAATACCCAGGAGCTTTTTTTCATCGAAATAGTTCAGGAACATTTTCCCAAACCAGTAAAGCCAGAGAAGATTGAAAAGAATGTGGATAAAATCGAAATGGAGAAACATATAGGTAATGAGCGTCCAGGGCCGGCTGAGCAAAATATGGAAATCGGAGGGGAGCGCCAGCCATTCAATCAGTGTAGGATTGGCTTTAAAGAGGTAGAAAAAGACATACACCAGCCGGACCAACAGAAAAAGAGCCAGATTGACATAAATCAACCGGGTGACCATTGAGCCCCGTTTAAACGATTGTTTTATTTCGTACCAGAGATCCATCGAGTGTTTGTTTTATAAAGTTCACGGGGTTCAGTAAAAAGATCGGGTTGTTTTGTTCCAGAATTTGATGAGGAAAAAACCGAAAATCATTCCGCCCAGATGCGCAAAATGGGCGATGTTGCTTCCCTGCATCGAAAGCCCCAGAACCAGTTCAAGAACGCCGTAACCAATTACCATGTATTTGGCCTTTATGGGAATAGGCGGAAAAAGAAGCATCAACTGCGTATTGGGAAACAGCATGCCAAAACCGAGTAATACGCCGTAAACCGCACCCGAAGCGCCAACAGTTGGGATGCCCATTTTAAGATCGACCAGTTTTTGCATAAAGGCCGAAGCTTCCTGTTCGTATGCTGTCGATGAAGGACTGTCGAGCCACGAGGCGGCAAAATCGATGATTCGGGGCAAATCGAAACCCATATTCCGGATTGTTCCCTGGTATTTGTTGACAAACGAAGAAAAGAGATCGGCCGAAGGAGTGTTGGCAAAAGCAGTGGCTGCTTTCGCAATCGGGGCTATTTCGAGGTAATTGACGAAGGTATGCAAAGCGGCCGCACCCAATCCGGTTACAAAATAGAAAATCAAAAAACGACGGGGCCCCCATACACTCTCCAGCACCCGACCAAACATCCAAAGAGCAAACATATTAAAAAACAAATGAGTCAAGCCCCCGTGCATGAACATGTGGGTTATCAGCTGATGGATCATAAATTGATCGGATCCCGGATAATACAAGGCCAGCCAACGGGTAAGATCGATACCCCTGGGACCCAAAACCCAGGTGGCGAACAACATGATCGCGTTAATAATGATCAGATTTTTGGTAACCGGAGGTATCTGGCTCATCGACGAACGGAATACGGATGACATAATCTTTTTTCTTAATGCTTCATTTTCTTCTCTGGTTCAACAACTATCGAACCAATTCGGTTCAGGATGACAAAGCAGAAAAAACCTGCCATCCTGTCTATATTTTCAATCTCTTTTCAATTTCCTCCACCAGAATAATTTCGACCACCGGCTTGCCGGTGGGGCTAAAGTTGGGCGAAGTACAGGCAAAAAGTCGGTCGATTAGGTGGCCGGCCTCTCGGGGTGTCATTTTTTCGCCCGAATCGAAAGTGCTGGCCCGGGCCATCGATAGGGCAATGCGTTCACGTACGGCATCCTTCATCGAGGCAGCGCTGCTTTTCCATGCTTCCAGAAAGCCCTCAATAATCCTTTTCGGATCGGTGTGCTCCAATACCGCCGGGATACCGCTCACAATAAAAGCCGAGGGGCCAAACACACGGATGTCGAAACCCATTGCATTCAAATCATCCAGCATTTCGCTTAACAATGCCGCATCGGCATGATGGACTTCGAGGGTTTGCGGAAACAGGAGTTGCTGGCAGGCGCCTTCGTGTTCTTCCAACATCCCGAAAAATTGTTCGTAGAGTATCCGTTGTTGGGCCCGTTGTCGGTCCACAACCATCAGTCCCG
>DAIMEA010000028.1:0-16205 GCA_036725585.1 Prolixibacteraceae bacterium
TTTCATTCCCCACTCACGGCATACCGAGATCCGGGCCGAAGATGTGGGAGCCGTGCCTCAACTTGAAGTAATTGCCCAGTCGGACGAAGCCGGAGTAGCCATTGTACAGGAACGAAGCGGCCGCAAACTCTTTGTTACCGGGCATGCCGAATATGCCGCATTGAATTTGCACGCCGAATACGTTCGCGATGTGGCAAAAGGCTTAACAATTGAAGCGCCCAAACACTATTACCGGAACAACGACCCGTTGCAAAACCCGGTTGTTCGCTGGAGAGGGCATGCCAACCTGCTTTTTTCCAACTGGCTGAATTATTTCGTGTATCAGGAAACCCCTTATAACATTGAGGAGATTATGTAAATGATCAACCGAACAGAATCATCAGTTTGTACTTTATACAAAAGAAGAGGCTGTCATCCGGGCAGCCTCTTCTTCAAAATGGTTTTTTGCATTGTTTATCCATTCGTGCATGTTCCCGTTCCATCGCCCGAACCCTGGCCGTTATTTCCTCCATTACCTGCATATCCTTGTCCTCCATGGTTTGCATTTCCTTGACCTCCATTGCCTCCCTGGGTTCCGTTTCCGCCATGACCCTTGCCGTTTCCTTTATTCTGACCCTTGTTCCCGGCTTGCATTCCTTGTCCGTTTCCGTTTTTCTGACCATTGGGCGTTGCTAAAATCTCGTCAAAATTTTCAGCGGAAAGAATTTGGGGCTCATACGTAATTCCATATGCGGAAAGCATCCGCACAAATGCTTTCAGATGTTGATACGATCCCCGCAGCAGATGCAGGTATACGCGTTCGATATCCACATTTTCGGTTCCTTCAACCAGAGCCTGAAGATCAGCAATATCGGTTTCTTCAATGAGTGCGCCAACCCGCAATGCTTCCGTAGAGTCGCTGCCGGCTTCGATAAGTTGGTTATACAGGGCTTGCAACTCTGTATGGGTGAATACGCCTTCCTCTTCGCTGGCAGGATCCGAAAGCCCATAATGGTTGATCAGGTTCAAGACTGCTTCGGCATGTTTTTCTTCACTAGTGGAAATACGGTCAAAAACCTTCATTCCATATGCTTCAAAAAATACAGTGTACACATCTCCGGCCATCTTTTCCTCCTCGCGCATCAGCATCAAGCCGGCAATGTCTGCTTCGGTCAAATCATCGATCGTGGTAGTAAAGGCCGAGTCGTTGGGACAAATCCCATCAAGTACAGCGCTTTTTTCGGTGGCGATTGCCTCAATTGCCTCCATCTCCGTGTTCTCACAAGCCGCAAAAAATACACCGGCAAAAGCCATCATCGATAAAATTCTACATGTTTTCATGTTGTTTCAATTTAAATTTATTCATTATTTCTTCATGAATGCTTTACCCAAAAGCGTTCATCGGCGAGCATTCAGTTATAGTCCGAGTTTTTTTGCAGTAACCCTACTTTTTTTGTTCGTTTTTTTCATTTTTCATCCCGGTTGTCCGAAGAAAGAATCTTAATTTTGATGCATGTCGGTCATTTCAACGAAAGAAGCGCTGGAAAAAGCTATGGCTCTGTGTGCCCAATCAGAAAAGTGTCGCTCCGAAATAGCGGAAAAACTTTTTCGGTGGGGGCTGGACGAAACCCAAACAGAAATCGTTCTCAAAGAGCTTATCGAACAGAAGTTTATCGACGAAAATAGATACAGCTTATTCTACGTCCGGGATAAATTTCGGTTCAATCGCTGGGGAAAAGTGAAAATGGCTTATTTGTTGCGTCAGAAAAAAATTCCGGATCTCCTGATCCAGGATGCGCTCTCCGACATTGACGACGAAGCCTACCTCGATGCACTGAAAATCCTTCTTAACCAGTATGCCCGAAAAAAACATTTCAAAAACGAGTACGATAAAAAAGCGCGTCTTACCCGCTTTGCTTTGTCACGGGGTTTTGAATATGGTCCGATCGAACAGGCGCTCAACGATTTGTAAACAGATACAACTCTTTATTACTTTCCTTTTGGCGTCCGGATTTATTTTCGCCCTTTTTTCTAAAGGGATTTTCACCAGGTTCGTTACTTTTGCAGTTCATTTTAAAAGCAACACTCATGATTTTACGCGACCAGGTAAAAGACCTCGTCGAGCGCCGGGATGCGCTGAGGGGGTATCTTTGACATCGATGGAAAATTGATTCAACTTCAGGAGGAAGAATTAAAAACACAGGACCCTTCGTTTTGGGAAAACCCCAAAACAGCCGAAGCGCAGATGAAGGTCATCCGGGCGATCAAACAATGGACCGTAGCCTTTAAGGAAGTGGACGAAGCGGTGGAGGATCTGCTGGTGTTCTTCGATTTTCAGCAGGCAGGCGAAGCCGATTCCGGAGAAGTGGAAGAGCATTATCGCCATACCCTCGATCAAATCGAAAAGCTGGAAGCCAAAAATATGCTCCGGAAGGAAGAAGACAAGTTGGGGGCGGTATTGCGCATCAATGCCGGAGCCGGCGGAACCGAAAGTAACGACTGGGCGAACATGCTTTTCCGCATGTACAGCCGCTGGGCCGAAGCAAACGGGTATACATTCCGGGTGATGGAATTTTTGCCCGGGGAGGATGTGGGACTGAAAAACTGCACGGTTCAAATCGAAGGCGAATTTGCCTACGGATACCTGAAAAGCGAGAACGGGGTGCACCGCCTGGTGCGGCTTTCTCCCTTCAACGCCCAGAACAAGCGGCAAACATCGTTCACTTCGGTATTTGTTGCCCCGCTGGTCGACGACACCATTGAAGTGGAGATCAATCCGGCCGACATCACCTGGGAAACCATGCGCTCGAGCGGGGCCGGCGGTCAGAATGTCAACAAGGTGGAAACTGCCGTACGTTTGCGCCATGCTCCATCGGGAATCGTGATCGAAAACTCCGAAAGCCGCTCACAACTCCAGAACAAGGAAAATGCGATGCGCCTGCTGAAATCGCAACTTTATGAACTCGAACTCCGGAAACGACAGGAAGAAGTTGCCAAAATTGAGGCGGGTAAAAAGAAAATCGAATGGGGATCGCAAATCCGCTCCTACGTTATGCAGCCCTATAAACTGGTCAAAGATGTTCGCACAGGTTATGAAACCAGTAATGTGCAGGCGGTTATGGATGGAGAAATCGACGGGTTTATCAAAGCCTATCTAATGGAATTTGGAGGGGAATAAATGTGTTACGGCTGAAAAGCCGGAATCTTCCGCCGGTCTGATTCCAGGCGGGCAATTTCCGTATTCAGATTCTTTTTTTGTCGAATGGCCAGGGATAATGCCAAAGCATCCTTTACGGCCTCAATGTCGTAATCTTCGAGCAAGATATAGTAATACTGCTTCCCCTGGAACACACATTTTAGTTTCCGTTCGGCATGGTCCGAAATAAATTGAATAACAGAATCCGATTTCCCGTTTCGATAGGTGACCTTTTCCCATTTATAATCGAGGAAATCGCTGCGCCGGTTGTCGGGATCGTCGAGCGGAACCGAGCCTGATTTTTGCTGAAGGGTATCGTCGTACACCCGTATTGCCGTGTGGTACATCCATTCTTTACCCATATAATGGCTGGTCAGGTTCAGTTCGCCGCGTTCATCGAGGTTGACCTGAAGAAACGAGCGATCCCATGAACGATTGAAGGTTTGCCGCTTGTGGATGTATTGAACGTAGGTGTCGAATTCGGTTTTCTCTTTGCGAAAATTCTCTTCCAAAGACTGGATGATCCCGGCCGTGCTGTCCAATTGTTCCTTTTTCCGTTCGATAATTTGCCGGTACAGTTCTTCCCTCATGTTCCGGGCAATTCCGGCCTGTAACGTGGCTTTGGGAAAAAAGAGGATTACCGAATCGAGCCTCTGCAGGGCCGATACAGTGTCGCCTTCCGCCGCTGCCTCGCCGGCCCGGTGGATGATCCCAATGGCTCTTTCCCTTGGTGAGGGACCGCATGCGGCAAAAAGACCCACCCATAAAACGATCAACAAACCCTGCTTCATGAAATATTCTTTCCCCAAATGTACAAAATGCCGTTCAGTTTCTTCCCCGGGTCGGTTTTTTTTGAAAAAACACCCGATTTTTCCTCTATTTCCAAGCGTTGAAAAATTGAATGACAGGCACCTTTCCGTGTTGATCGTTTTTCTTCTTTCATCCCTAGAGAAAGGGATGGATCAGCACGTTGAAAAATTGTTCAATTTTTTTTGGAGTTCATGAAAACCTTTTTACCTTTGCACACCGATTTTTAAAGCAAGGCCCGTTCGTCTAGCGGTTAGGACGCCAGATTTTCATTCTGGTAGCAGGGGTTCGATTCCCCTACGGGCTACATTTAAAACAAAAAAATAAAATGGCAAACCACAAATCATCCGAAAAAAGGATCCGTCAGATTGCAAACCGCAAACTTCAAAACAAGTATTACGCAAAAACCATGCGGAATGCCGTGAAGAAATTACGTTCACTTTCCGATAAAGCCGAAGCCGAAGGTTTGTATCCCAAAGTGGTTTCGCTCATCGACCGCGTTGCCCGAAAGAACGTTATCCACGACAACAAAGCGGCGAACCTGAAATCGAAGCTCGCGCTGCACATCAACAAGATGTAATTTAGAACAACACATAAAAAAAAGAGGCTTTCCAAAATGGATGGCCTCTTTTTTTTGCTGTTTCCTTCTCTATTTTTGCTGAAAATAAACGATGAAAAAATCGTCGGCCTGTTTGTCGACCCAGTGTGCAAAACCCAGGCTGGCCGCTTTTTCGATTAAGGGAGCGGGCAAAAAAGGGGCAATGATTTTCAGGATGCCCCCGCTGCCCAGCTTTTTCAGGGCCGACAAAACCACATGCACGGGCTGTTCGCCCTGGTGGAGCATGTCGCGGATATCAATCATTTCGGAAATAGCGGCTGCCCTGAACCAGTCGGGTTGTGTTGTCGTAACGTGTACCTCACCGCCCGCCTCGACCGAAACCAGGTCCTGACCGGCGGCTTTACGCAGTTGGATAACCAGTTCTTCGACGTTCCGATTTCCTATGGCTGCAGCCTGGGCCAGCGTGGTAACCCGGGCGATGGTTTTCCGCAGCACCGGGTTTTTCAGTTTTTTAAACGGCGGGGCCATTTCGATCAACAGCTCCTCCAGATGAGGATAAGCTTCGAGAAGATCATATATCTTCGTTTTCGGTGTAATGATCTGTGTTTCCATTTCCTCATTCTTTATCGTACGATAAAATTCTGCGTTCTCCTTCCAGCGAACGAACGTAGGTCAAATCCTGCGATACTTCCAGAGTCCCCATGTATTCCCCGTTGTCGCCCCGGAGCGCATAATACTCAATGAGAATAAATTTACCCCGCATCTGGATCCAGAATGAAGCTTTCTCTTCTTTTCCCGATTTGAAATCCTCCAGGATCTTTTCCACAACGTGCACACTTCCCGGGGGGTGGCATAAGCGAACATCGCGGTTGATGATCGAGCGGCTGCGGGTAAAAATACGTTCTTTCCCCTGAGTGAAGTATTTAACCCTGTCGTTTTTATCGACAAACGTCATATCGACCGGAACTGTATTCAGAATCGCCCTGATCTCGTCGGATGAAAAACTACCGGAAGGAAGCTGTAGGTTGCCGGCTGCTGTCAATCCTTTTCCGGATTCCGGTTCTCCGGAGCCTGATGCATCCATACCTGCGGGTTTCCATTCGGTAGCCGGGTCGTAAAGGGTAAACCCGATTTCGAGGGTTTGCTGGTTAATTTGCCACCATTCCTCCTCGGTAAGCGCATCCATAGCCATGGGAAAAAGAATGTCTTCTTCCTTTTTCACCATATCCGATACTTCTTTCAGAACCTGGAAGAACAGGAGGTCAAGCGATTCAAGCAAATCGGATCTGTCCAGTTCCCCGTTACGCAAAATTTCGATGCACCCCTTCAAATGCTCCCGTATCTCGTCGTGTTTGCCCCACATCACCTTGGGCGGTCCGGTTATTTCCCGTTTCTCGAGATAGGGAAAAAGCAGATACTCCTTTCGTTGATAATGCTTGTCTACATCCATCAACTCGTTGAAGCATCCCTGAAGAGCCCAGGTTCTTTGCCGGAATTCGTTATCCGGAACCTTGCCAAGGGTATTCAGCAAACCGTAGGTTTTGTCTACGGCTTCGAGCAGAGCCTTGTTCTCACGGATAAAAACATCCACCGGATGACCTTCGGGAATGCTTTGCGCCCCGCTCTGGTCGATGCTGCCGTCGAGTACTTCGCCGTGAATGTCGCAAAGACGTAACACTTCGGTTTCGGGCAGTCCTTCGGAAATCAGTTCCTGTTCCACCTCCACAACTTCGCCATAGGGAATCGAACTCAGGGTATGCCGGAGTTCGGCTTTGACCTTCTCGGGCGATTCCCCTTCATGCAGTTTTAAAATGAGTTCCTTAAGTTTTTGTTTCCGAAAACCGGAATTATTGATCCACTCGCTCATTGAATTTTTTTTTTATTGTTTTTGTATAAAATACGTTTTATTTGCCGATGGGTTTCCCAACGGAATTCAGGCGTGCTGTCCCCTGCTCTATTTTAAGGGCCAGCGATTGTATGGTCTCCGACCGGGCAATACGGAGGTAACCCTCCCGGATGGGTGCATACGAATCATGAAGCGGGCAGGGAGCCGAATCGCTGCAGGTTTTCAGACCAAAACCACAGCGGGTAAAGACCGAATTCCCTTCCATAACCACCACCACTTCATAAAGAGATAATTCCGATTCGGATTCCCGAAAAAAGAAACCTCCGCCCCGCCCTTTCATCGACCCGACCAGCTTGTGTTTGGTCAATGTCTGCAAAATCTTGGCGGTAAAAGCAACCGGAGCTTCAATTTCCCCTGCAATTTCCGGAACACCCGGTCGTATTCCGATATTGTTTTTTAGCTGTATGAAAACCAGGGCTCGTAAAGCATACTCTGTGCTCTTTGTCAGCATAGTGTGCACATCTTATTTCCCCAAAAGTACGGCTTTTTTGAACAACAAATTGTTCTCGAGGTGAATGTGCCGATGCAGATCCTGTTCAAACTCACGTAGGGTTTGGTAGGTTACCCGATACGTATTGCACCCGTCGGGAGGGGCTGTAAAGTTTTCGGTTAACTGCGCAATGGTTTCAAAACGATCGCCTTCCACCCGGTGTTCTTCTTCCATTTGATCGATGGGCGATTGAATGTCAATCAAATCGTCGCCAGAATGTCCGGGACTATTTACGATCAGAACATTCTGTGCAATAGCCGGAAACAGAATTCGCTCTTCTTTCAACATGTGCTGGCTGAGATTTTCACCAGCCTGTTCAAACAACCTCCTGACTTCGTATAATTCGGGATGGTTTTCGCCGTGTACTTCGCAAAGTTTTGTAAGCTTCGCCTTCAAAAAGGGAAGGGTGTCGCGTACGTAGCGATGGTGTCTTTCGAGAATATACGTACACAAACGATCGAGGGCCATTTGCTCCAGCCAGGCGGCATCGGGATCGGTATGATTGAGCGTTTCCTGTAATTCCGACAACAGGCTTTCGGCAGAAATACCCGCATTGTGGCAAGCATCGGACAGAGCCTGCGAACCCCCGCAACAAAAATCGATACGGTATTTTTCGAAAATCTTCGCGGTTTTGAAGTTCTCGCGCACAATTGTTCCAATTGGCGTATTTTTTTCAATAATCATACTAATTGTGTTAAATTTTTTTGGACAAAGATAGAAAAAAATCTATAAAAGGATATAAGGATCCTTTTATAATTTTTATATTTGTTCTACGAATAACAACCGTAAAATGAAAAATATGAAAACCAGAACTCTTTGGACAAGTTTCATTCTTGTGATGGTGGTATCGTTTGGGGTATTGGGCTATTTCGGATACGAAATTTACCGGCAAGCCCCTCCGGTACCCGAAAAAGTAGTAACAACCGAAGGAACGTTCGTAATAACGGGATCGGATATTAAGGACGGCCAGAATGTGTGGCAGTCGATGGGTGGCCAGGAAGTTGGCACCATATGGGGCCACGGGGCTTATCAGGCGCCGGATTGGACAGCCGACTGGCTGCATCGGGAGGCCTTGTATATGCTCGATGCTCTCTCGTTGTCGGAGTACGGCAGCAACTACGATCGCTTATCCGATGAACAGAAAGCTTTGCTGGAAATGCGTTTGCAGAAAGAAATGCGAACCAACACCTACGATGAAAAGACAAAAACCCTGGTCATTTCACCTTTGCGTGCCCGGGCTTTTGCTGCGTTAAGCGAGTATTACCGGGGGTTGTTTATGGGTGATCCGCAATTCGATGACCTTCGTGAATCGTATGCCATTCTGCCGAACAGTATTCGCGACACAAACCGCATGGCCCAAATGAATACTTTCTTTTTCTGGGCTACCTGGGCTACTGTAACCCAACGTCCCGGCAAGGATATTACCTATACCAATAACTGGCCGCCGGAGCGTCTGGTTGGAAATAAGCCCACTGCATCGCTCCTTTTATGGACCGGTTTCAGCGTCATCATCCTTTTGGCAGGAATCGGGCTGATGACCTGGTACTATGCTACACGTCGGGAGGATGAAGAAAACGATAACGTACCGGAGGTGAATCCGATTTCGGCGACACAAATTACTCCTTCGATGAAAGCAACCCTAAAGTACTTCTGGATCGTTACAGCACTCATCCTGGTGCAAATTCTTATGGGTATCATTACGGCCCATTATGGTGTCGAAGGCCTGGGATTATACGGTATACCCCTGGCCGAAATTCTTCCCTACGCTCTATCGCGCACCTGGCATGTACAATTGGCCATTTTCTGGATTGCCACCTCGTGGCTGGCAACCGGGCTATTCATTGCACCGGCAATTTCGGGAAAAGAGCCCAAATACCAGAAACTGGGGGTAAACCTGCTTTTTATTGCGCTCCTAGTTATCGTGGTCGGTTCGTTGGCAGGGCAATGGATGGGCATCATGCAAAAGCTGGGCCTCGTTGAAAACTTCTGGTTTGGGCATCAGGGTTATGAATATGTTGATCTGGGGCGGTTCTGGCAGTTGTTTCTTTTTGCAGGTTTGTTTATCTGGTTGTTCCTGATGGGACGGGCCATTTTGCCTGCCCTTCGCGACAAAACATCCAAAAACCGCAACCTCCTGATTCTGTTTCTTGTAGCCTCGGTGGCTATTGCATCGTTTTATGGAGCCGGATTGATGTGGGGTCGTCAAACCCATCTGGCGCTGGCCGAATACTGGCGTTGGTGGGTTGTTCACCTTTGGGTGGAAGGATTTTTCGAAGTCTTTGCCACCGTGGCAATCGCTTTTTTGTTTGTACGCATGCAACTTATCAAAGCGGGAATTGCGACCCTTAGCGTGCTCTTTGCTACGATTGTATTTCTCAGCGGAGGTATCCTGGGAACCTTCCATCACCTGTATTTCACCGGCACACCTACCGCTGTTCTGGCGCTCGGAGCTTCATTCAGCGCCCTGGAAGTTGTACCCTTGGTGCTCATGGGCTTCGAAGCCTTTCACAACCTTAAAGTAAGCAGGGCTAAAGAATGGGTAAGGATTTACCGTTGGCCCATCTATTTTTTCATTGCTGTGGCGTTCTGGAATTTTCTGGGCGCCGGAATTTTCGGGTTCCTGATCAATCCGCCCATTGCATTGTATTACATGCAGGGATTGAACACCACACCCGTGCATGGGCATACGGCACTCTTTGGTGTTTATGGCATGCTGGGAATCGGGTTGATGCTCTTTGTCCTTCGGGACATGGACATTCACTCAAACTGGAATGAAAAATGGTTAAAATTTTCTTTCTGGGCCATGAACATCGGATTAATTCTCATGGTCGTATTGAGTGTTTTGCCCGTTGGATTGCTGCAAACTGTGGCCAGTGTAAAACATGGACTCTGGTATGCACGTTCGGCTGATTTTCTCCAAACCCCACCCCTCGAAACCCTTCGATGGATGAGGGCTATCGGCGATTCTCTTTTTGGGTTGGGCGCCATTAGTTTTGCGTGGTTTGTTTTTGGACTAAAAGCCGGCTGGTCAATAAAAAAACAGGCATAAAAACAGGCTGTCTCAAATGGCATGTTTTTTCCACACGGTAGAAACATGCCATTTGAGACAGCCTGTTAAAATTATCTTATTTTACTATTGGGTTAAAAGCTCCGCCAATTTTTCTTCCAGGGCGCTGCCCCTTAAGTTTTTGGCAATGATTGTCCCTTCGCGGTCGAGTAAAACGGTAAAGGGGATTCCGCTCACTCCATATTTATTGGCGTTTTCACCCGGGGCTTCGCCCGCGTTATCCCAAACATGGATCCAGTTGAGTTCATACGAAGCGATGGCATTTCTCCAGGCAGTTTCTTCCCGGTCGAGCGACACGCCCAAAATCTCAAATCCTTTGTCCTTATATTGCGCATAGGCTTCTTTCAGGTTGGGAATTTCGACCAGGCAGGGCTGGCACCACGATGCCCAGAAATCGACAAGCACAAATTTCCCTTTTAGTTGCGACAAGGTGAAAGGATTGCCGTCAATATCGTTCAAAGCGATCTCGGGAGCCAGGCTGCCGACACCCGAAGCTCTCAGGCCATCGGCCCGCTCGCGGATCGCTCCAACGAACTGGGAACTGCCGATGGGTTCAAAAAGCGCAAGGATGGAGTCCAGTTCTTCGATTTCGGCTTCTTCGTAAAAATTCATCAGGTAAACGTAGGCGGCCACGGGCGAACTGCTGTATTCGCGGATAAAATTCCGGGCATAAAGCTGGGTGTTATCCATCATGGTCTGATATTCAAAACGGATGGCTTCCATCTCTTCTTCGTCGCCCTGGGCTTGTGATTGCCGGAAGCGTTGAAGCATTTCGTTTTCATTTTTTGTGAACGAGACCATTTCGTCGATGTATTTTTGAAACAGTTCCTGCGATTTGGAACCCGTAATCACATTGGTCTCAAAACTATCGGGGTAAACCGTAATATTGGTTTTCCCGGCTTCGAGAAAAAACTGGGCAATGTACTGGTTTTTCCCTTCCACCGAAAGAAGGAAAAGATCAGGTTGTTCAATGTCTCCTTTGAATTCAAATGTTCCGCCAACCATGGCCGTGGTGTCGACCGGTTTCAGCTGTCCATTTTCAAAACCGAAAAGAATCATGTTCCCGTCCTGAGAAGGAATAACTTCTCCGGTTAAGGTGTACCGGTCGCTTTTCCCGCACGAAGAAAGGAGAAAAACCGAAAGTGAAAGGATCAGAATTTTATTCATACTTTTTTATTTGTGTTGTTTCGTTTCTTTATCAAAATAGATGGATAACAACTTGTTTGCGGCAACAAAAGAACTCATTTTTTGCGATAAAACCGCTTCTTCGGTATTTTTCAGTTCTTTTTTTATTTCCGGGTGATGATAAAACGAATCGGAAAGAAAGTTGTTCACCGACTCATACATCCAGTATTTTGCCTGTTGGTTCCTCCGGTGGTCGAAATATCCGTTTTGTTTCACAAAGGAGCAATACTGTCCGATCATGTTCCATACTTCATCTATTCCGGTTCGGTTATGGGCCGAGCATTTCATCACCTTCGGCTCCCATCCTGATGGTGAAGGAGGAAATAGGTGAAGTGCGTTGGCAAACTGCGCCCTTGCCAATTCGGCTTTTTCCATATTGGAACCATCGGCCTTATTAATGACCATGCCGTCGGCCATTTCCATGATGCCCCGCTTGATGCCCTGTAGTTCGTCGCCGGCTCCGGCGATTTGGATCAGGAGAAAGAAATCGACCATGGAATGAACGGCTGTTTCGCTTTGTCCCACTCCGACGGTTTCGATGAAAATTGTATCAAAACCGGCGGCTTCACAAAGCACAACCGTTTCGCGGGTCTTTCGGGCAACGCCTCCCAGGGAACCGGCTGTAGGCGAAGGACGGATATAGGCCTGCGGGTCGCGTGAAAGTTCTTCCATTCGGGTTTTATCGCCCAGGATGCTTCCCCGCGAACGCTCGCTGCTGGGGTCGATTGCCAGAACGGCCAGTTTCTTGTTCTGACGGGTAATGTGTTTTCCCAGTGCCTCAATAAAGGTACTTTTACCCGCCCCGGGCACTCCGGTTATTCCAATCCGAACCGATTGGCCGGAATAAGGCAAGCACCCCAGGATGATTTGTTGGGCCAGTTCCTGGTGCTCGGGTTTGGTGCTTTCAATCAGTGTAACGGCCCGGCTCAGAAGCATTCGATCCCCGGCACAGATTCCATCGATGTATTCGTTCGAAGAAAGGAGCCTGCGTTTTTGACGAACCGGATTCATGCCCTGCGGATTGATGGCAGGGGGCTGTTCAATACCCGACTGGACCTTTAATGCCTTGAATTCGGAACTGTTTTCGATATGTTTTGGGACCTCCCGCTTCATTGCTGTTTTTTTGCGAAGATACAACTTTTGTATACTTCACCGAGAAAAAGAAGTATGGGCATGTGTTGGGTGAAAAGGGTGGGGCAAATTTTCTGCGAAGCAAATGCAAAAAGGGAACTGCCTGCCAAAGACAATCCCCTTTATTCCGTATCGTTGGATAATTTTACCTGTCGGCGTCAACCGTTCCCATTACCCGAAGGGCAATCGTCGGATTTTGATAATCGTTGGTGGTAATCACAACCGATTTATTTTGCCGGCCCCGTTTCCCTCTTGAATTGAAAACCACTTTTATTTCGGTGGTTTCGCCTGGTTTAACAAGATTTTCGTGTTTTACAGCGGTACAACCGCAACTGGCCTTAACACTCCGGATCAGCAAATCGCTTTTCCCCGTATTGCTCAGTTTAAAGGCGTGATCTGATTTATCGCCTTCTTTAATGGTTCCGAAGTCGAATACTTTATTATCAATAACTGCTTTGGGCGAATTGGCCTTTTGCTCTTCTGTAAGATGGGAAAAATCTTCGTTAATGGTAGCCGAAACGCCTACAGAATAGGTATTGTTCCGTTCTCCATCGAGTTCGAGATAGATCCGGTCGTTTACCGAGCCAAAAGCATTCCGCTGGCTGGCATCGTAAATGACGGTCATCTTTCCAAATTTTCCCGGTTCCAGTGTTTCGGGTTCAAAGGAAACACGCATGTATTCGGGAATCCGGTAAAGACCTATTTTCACTGCTTTTTCCGAGGGGTTATAGATATCGAGTGACTGGGTGTCGATTTGGGTATTCAACACGCTGCCGAGCGATAGGTAATTGGTCTTCCACCGGATATTGCCCATTAATCGGGGATATTGTTCTTCGATGGTCAATTCACGGGGCTCCACCTTTCCTTTAATCGAAAGAACGGTAACAGCGGGTTGGGAATTGGTGTAGATGTTCACATTTTTGGTGAAAGCGCCCGGCCTGTTTTTGGGATTGTAGGATACCTTGATGGTTCCTGTTTTCCCCGGGGGCACCGGTTCACGGGTCCATTCGGGCGTGGTACAACCACAGGTTGCCTTAACATTGCTAATGATAAGTGGTTGATTGCCTTCGTTTTTAAACTCGAACTGAGTTGTGGCCAAACCTTCGTCTTCTTTGATGGAACCAAAATCGTGGACGGTTTTTTCAAATTGAATTTTGGGTTGGGCTTGCAGAAAAATAACGAAGCTAACAAACAACAGCGTTCCTAATATGTGTTTCATAATTTGAATTTTAAAAATATTTGCAAAACTAATAAATATGAATGTTTTTTAAAGAATTCCTCGTGCAATTCTTTGTTCCGACAAAAAAACAAAAGCTATAACGAAAAAAACGGTTTTTTGTATCATCCGGAAATCCAAAAAAAGCGTAAAACTGTATGCTTCAAGCTTCGTCGCCGAAGGAAACTCCCATACTCCTGCACTTTTTCACCAGGGGATGGTCGGGGGTAACCCGGTTCAGTTTATCTTCCACTTCGGAAAGAGGAATGCTTACGAGCTTGTTATCGCGCAGGGCAACCATGGTACCGCAATTTCCCATGGCAATGGTTTCGGCGGCAAAAGCTCCGTATCGTGTTGCCAGGATCCGGTCCATAGGAGTAGGGCTTCCTCCCCGTTGAATATAGCCCAGGCGTGTTTCCCGTGCTTCAACACCCGTTCGCTGGGTAATGCTTTCCGATAGAAAACCGGCAGCTGTTTTCATCGGAGGAACCGGAATCCCCTCGGCCACCACTACAATAGAATACGATTTTTGGCGGGCAAAGCGTTCTTCAATTTTTCGGCAAACGGCATCGATGGTAAAAGGAATTTCCGGTATCAGGATAATGTCGCCTCCTCCGGCCATACCGGCATAAAGAGCGATCCAACCGGCATCGTGCCCCATCACTTCGATGACCATCGCCCGCTGGTGGGAGTTGGCGGTGGTATGAAGCCGGTCGATGGCCTCGGTTGCAATCGAAACCGCCGAATCAAATCCAAAGGTAATGTCGGTACCCCACACATCGTTATCGATCGTTTTGGGAATTCCGACAACATTTAGCCCCAGGTCGGCCAGTTTGGCGGCCGTACGCATGGTCCCGTTGCCCCCGATGCAAACCAGGCAGTCGAGTTCCAACGCATGATAATTGGCACGGATAAGCTCCGGTTTGTTCAGGTAGCCATCTTCGTGGCTAATTTTAAAGGGTTTTTCACGCGAAGTTCCCAGTATGGTTCCTCCCAGGGTGAGAATGCCCGAAAGCATATTGGTTTCGAGGCGGATGTATTCCTTATGAATCAAACCGGTATATCCCGAAACAAAACCGATAACTTCCATTCCGTATTCCAGAATGGCTGTTTTCCCGACACCCCGTATGGCTGCATTCAGTCCGGGACAATCGCCCCCAGCCGTTAATATGCCAATTCGTTTTGGTTTCATCGTATTTTTTTTCAAAATTACAATTCCTCTGCCGCTTATGAAAGAGTTTGGCGGTTCAATCCGGATTGTAGCCCGATTGTGCCAGCAAGGTCTGGGCATCGTATGCTTCGATCATCGCTTGCAGCGAAACTTCGGGATGCTGATTCATAAATGAACGGACAATTTGCCACCCCAGCCATACGCCTGTTCGTCCGGGCGACTGATCGGAAAAGGTACTGGTAAAGGGAGCATCGCCGGTATAGCGCTGTACCGTCAGCCGCTCGGTATCGTATAAAAGTCTTTGTTCGGCAAGGTAGGTCCACATGGCTTCTTCGTTGGCTGCACACCATTCGCTTTGTTGCCCGGTAAAACCGGTCAGCAGCGTATCGGGCAAATCGGGACACATAGCTTCGGTGAAATACAGGGCTTTACCCAGATAGATCATATTGGCCAACAAGTGATCAACGGGTTCCTGATAGGGGAAAAGGGTAATAAAAAGAGAGAAGAAAAGATCGGAAACCATTTTCCGTGGATACATTTTTTGTGTTTTGTAACGGGGAATTCCCAGGTATCGGTAGAAAATGCAATCGGATCCCATGTATTTATCGAGACCGATAGCAGCCGAATTTCCAGAGGTGAAAATCGATTCATTAAAACCCGAAATGCAGGTATAAATCTGAGGCAGGGTTTTACCGGGAAAATACCAGGCATAATGGCGAAATCCTTCTTCCAGCATCTTTTCCCAGGGCGAAAAATCCGAGAACAAATACAGAACCGAATCGGCTACCCGGGCAATAACGGTGTCGGTGATGAATGCATGAAGATGAGACGCAAATTCGGGGTGATCCGGCGGACCTATATTAAGTACATAGGCGGTATAGGTTTCAAAAAAATCATAATGGGAAGCCATCAACTCATTCATGTTGTTGCGAAACCGGACCGAATCCTTTTCGAAAAGCTTCTGTTCGAGCCGAACGATATCCAGATCGGCTTCGATGCCTGAAACGTCAATGGATAAGCGCTCGTTCCGGCAGGCAAAAAAAAGGAAGACAAGCGCAACAAAATAAAGGTAATGCAGGATCTTTTTCATTTTTCCATATAAAACGCAGAATGCAGCGTATAATTATTTCACAAAAATAGTACTTCCTTTATTATGTTCCCCGAAAAGAATGATTTCTTAAAAATCGAACTATTTTTGTAGGAAAGAATTTAGATCGCAAATCACAAAACCGGGTTTCATGAAAAAAACACTGCTCCTTCTCCTGGTGGTCCTGATGGGTTTACATGCGGATGCACAGCACTTTCGTCTCGGTTTTCAAGCCAGTCCGCATCTTTCCTGGATGAATTCGTCGGACGGGAATATTCAAAATGTGGAATCGAGGTTTGGGATCAAATACGGTCTCGATGCCGATATTTACCTGGCGGGCTTGCCCCGATATACGCTTAACACCGGGCTTTTTGTTTCCAATCATTCATTCACGGCCCGTTACAGCCTGGC
>DAIMEA010000029.1:0-16179 GCA_036725585.1 Prolixibacteraceae bacterium
GTTCGTGCTGCCACAAAGGATCTCCGGCCCCGTTTTCGAAGCGGGAAACCAGGGGGAGGTTTGATTTGGAAATATTGTCATAATCGGCGCCACGGAAACGCGGCCACGATTCCGGCAGAAGGCTTTCGTCCGAATCGAAGCGCTCGAAAAATTCACCGATGTTGATGATCATCGATGCGGTAAGCCCCTTACCCCGGTTGTCCATACCGGGAATGCCCGGTTGAAAATCGTAGGTTGGGTTATAAAAAAAATAATAGAAAAGCAGGCCAACAAAGATCAGCGAAAGAAAAAGGCTACCTATCTTTTCAGGTCGAAAATTCATGGTACGCTTCCTGCTCTTCAGTGAACCGGCAATCCTTCGTTCAATCCCTGATGAGACTGGTTGCCTGGGATTACAGATCCATCATGCTCATTCTTTTTGTATGTCGTAAACCATCAAAACATCCCCGTGCCGGATATACAGTTTCCCATTTGCGATGGTCGGATGGGCCCAGTGAGGCCCGGTTCCTTCCTTAACGGCAAAATTGCTCACCAGCTCGAATTGTTCGTGACCGGGTTGAACCAGCCCGACATAACCGGGTTGTTCGGTATAAATATAAAGCATTCCGTCGGCCGAAACAATGCTCCCCTTGTTTCGAAAGGAAGTTTCCCAGCGTGTTTCTCCGGTTTGAAAGTCGATGCAACACCAGTTGCCCTTCCCGTTGTTGATCCAGTTGGATCCGTAAAGCAATCCGTCGAGCAGGACAACGCCACCGTGGTGGTTGTCGAGTGTTTCTTCTTTCCACAGTAGCTCCACTCCCGATAAATCGTCGTTCAGCTTTAATTTGATGCCGATATGGTTGTATCCGCTGGTGACATACAAAAAGCCATCGTGGAAAATGGGCGATGTACAGTTGATTACGCCGCCTGCATTATCCCATTCCGAGGGATCAAGGTGAATGTAGTCGAACGTCCAGTCGATGGTTCCGTTTTCGGGATTGACCCCGTAGATGTATGAAGCCGAAACACCAACGATCTGCTTTTTACCTTTCCATTCAATCAGGATGGGCGAGACATAAGCAATGTTATCGTTCAGGCTTTTTGTTTCCCAGATTTTTTCGCCCGTATGTTTGTCGAGGGCAAGCATCAGTGTTTTGCTTCCACCGGTGGCAAAAAAAGCCTTATTGTCGTACAACAAAACCGATTCGGCAATACCCCAGGTGCCGGCCGTCCCGTCGTTCTCTTCGAAAGCGTTGTTTTTCCAAACGATGGCACCGGTTGAAAGGTCGATACATACTACTTCGCCCATTCCGCTCACCAGGTAAGCCCGGTTGTTTTCGATGGTTGGGGTGGAGCGGGTATCGGGGAAAGTCTGGTTCCAGGAACGCCCGTAGATTGTTTGCCATAACCGGGTCCCATCAGGACTGATCGCCGAGAGCACATCGTTCGAATCAATTTTGCCGGTAACGTACACCGTTTGATCATGAACAACAGCCGACGACCATCCCAGTCCAATTCCTTTAACGGACATGATGAGTTCGGGCCCTGTTTCGGGCCACGCGTTCAACAATCCTGTTTCGGGAAAAATCCCATCGCGGTTAGGACCCCGGAACTGGGTTGTTTGGGCGCGAACGAAAAAAACTGAAAAAACAAGTGCTGTTATAATCAGGCAATTTCGCATTTTTCGGAACATTATTTGATTTTGTAGGCAATCAGTGCTTTGCCATGGTGAAGGTATAAAATCCCCTGATCAATCACCGGGTGGGCCCAATGTTGGGCAGTCCCGTATTCCACTTTTGTTTTTCCGGTAAGAATCAGACCATCGGGTGATGCTTTCGCCAGTGCCAGTTCCCCCCTTTCGGTATACAGGAACAGCAAGCCATCGGCGGCAATAACCACCCCGTTGGCCAATTCGTTGCTGTACCATTTTTCTTCTCCTGTTTTGGCATCGAGGCAACGCCAACCCCGGTTTTTATCGCCCGAGGCATAGAGGTAGCCATCGAGGTAAACCACGCCACCAATACGGTTGTCAAAGAGGGAATTGAACCAGGCCTTTTCAACCGAGCTTCCGTCGGGCGATACGTTAAGACGCACGGTACCCTGCCCGTAACCACTGGTGCAAATCAGGGCATTGTCGGTATAAATAGGGGTGTTGGCATGCACGCTCCATTGATTGGGTTGTTCGTAGCTCCATAAAAATTCACCGCTTTTTGCATCGATGCCCTGGATGTGGCTGGCCATCATGGTTACCAGTAGTTTTCGGGAGCCATGTTGTACCACCAGAGGGGTACAGTAGGCCGACAGATCGCCCACTCCGGCGCTGGTCCAAATCGTTTGCCCGTTCAACCGGTTCAGGGCGACTACGTTTTCTTTTTTCCCTCCGGGAGAGCAATAAAGCACATCCCCATCGAGCGCCAGCGTTTCGGTAACGCCCCATTGGATGTTTTTTCCATCGGTTTCCTTCAGCATATCCCGCGACCAACGCAGTTTCCCTTCCATGGCATCGAAGGCATAAATCACACCCAAACCGCTGTAGATATATAACCAGCCACCCGAAATCACCGGTGTTGAGCGTGACCCCGGATAACTTTCGGTATATTCCGGGCCATATACATAGCGTTTTACTTCTTTCCCATCACGGGTTAATAGAACGATGTACCCGTCGGCACCGATCATTGTCGATACAAAAATATGCCCCAAAGCAAGTACCGGCGAGGAATGACCCTCGCCCAAACCTTCGAATACCCAGGCTATTTCGGGCCCACTTTCCGGCCACGATGGCAACAGGCCTTCAGCGGTGTAAACACCGTTGGTTCCTCCCCTCCAGGCAGTCTGCCCCTGCGACCATGCCGATGACAAAAGAATTAAAAACAAAATAGTTAAAGCAAATAGATGTTTCATTCGATATCATTTAAAGTTTTTGGCATCTCATGGAACTCGCCACCCCGATAGCTATCCCCGATAGATATCCCCGATAGATATCCCCGATAGATATCGGGGTAATCATCCTTGTTTGTCCCGATAAATCGGGATGGCTCGTTTCATAATTACGCATTTAGTGTTTTGCCGCTAAAATAGTAAACAATCGTACGTTTCGGAAAAAAACAAAAAAATTAACACGCAGTTAACAGGTTTTCCCTCCTTCCAACAGATTTGACGAACATCGATTTACAATACTCATTTCGCTTCGAAGAAAAATTGTATCAGGCTGATTATTATAAAAAAATAAATACCACGATATACAAAAATTGGTCATGGCTTAAGCGGACACGTATCCTGTTGTTTGTGATTAAAATCACAGAAAACAAAATCATCTTTTGTTTGTTTTGTCGTAATAATCACCAAATTATTGAGAAATGAGTTTTTATCTTTCCAAAAAAATATACGGAATAACTTTCCATGAAGCAGAAGAGAAAGTTGTTCAGGCACTTAAGGATCAGGGTTTTGGTGTCATCACCGAAATTGATGTACAAGCCACTTTGAAAAATAAAATCGGCGCTGATTTTCGTCCCTACAAAATTCTGGGTGCATGTAACCCTCATTTTGCCCATAAAGTTCTTTCTGAGGTCGACAAAATGGGTGTGATGCTTCCCTGCAATGTTTGCCTTCAGCAAAGCGATGAAAACGAGATTGAAATTTTTACCGTTAATCCATCCGAAGCAATGCCCCGTGAGGGTTCGCCCGCCATGGAGGAAATTGCCGGTGAAGTTCAAAAAAGGCTCCTTTCGGTTTTGGACGCGCTATAATACGGCTAAAAGGTATAATAATTCACCTTGTTGATGGACGTGCCCATTTCGGTATTCTTCAGCGAAACTTCCCGTTTTTCGCTGTTGAATAACGAAACTGTTTTCATCACGGTTTTTGCTCCCGTAGCATCTTCGGAGGTCATTTCCATCACAAAGCCACCAACCGACAGGGTGTTGTGCAACGAAGCCATTTTTGCTGCCCGGAATATTCCATAATCGTTCGACAAGTCGACATCGGTGGTGATCCAAACTTCGCCGTTTATTTTTTTGTAGATATAGGTATACCGTTGGCATTTTTTTCCCAAAATGGTTTTGGTTTCGGGTGCAGCCAGTAATTCCAGCATTTTTCGTTCCGAATCGTTCGGGTACTTGAATTTGGTGGCATTGTACATGGGCTGCGATGTGCCGGGCCCGAAAATCTGTATGGCGACCTCATTTTTCAGATCGAGAATGGTTTCGGTATTCCTCCCGGGTTGATCGGTTTTGAGAAGGATCGCAAAATTTTTACCGGCCGATTGATACGCGATTTCGTAATCGAGGGCTTGCCTTAGTTTTCCGTTCTTGTCGAAGAATTCAACACGGAATTTGTTGCTCGTGTCGAACGAATAACCTTCGTCCCAGTTTACCCCGGGCATTTTCAATTGCGCGAAAAGCAACTGTGCGACAAAAAAGGAGATCATAAAAACAACAGCTTTCTTCATATCGTTCGTAATTTATTGTTATTTCATCAGATTTTTCTGATTCTTTTCCAGCAAATCCATTGCTTCCTTCATCCGTTTCAATCGGGTTGTTTCGGTTTTTGCGCTCATAATCCACATAATGTATCGTTTTTGCTGCGAGGGGGGGAAAGCCCGAAAATTTGATTCAGCCACAGGATTTTCTTTCAGCAGAGCTCGTAGTTCGGGTGAGAATTCCTGGTGAAACTCCTTGTTATTTTGCAGGGTATGGTCCCAATCAACCTGCCCTGTTTTTGCATAATCTCCGATCTTCATCAATCCCGGGAGGGTCATTTTCCCTTCCCGGATCATTTTTTCTGCACGTTCCCGGTTGGTTGGCGACCAGTTGTACCGGTTGGTGCGCGGCATAAACCTCCGGATGTATTTTTCGGCGTCGATATTTTTGATCACCCCGTCGATCCAGCCGAAACACAAGGCTTCTTCAACGGCTTCGCTGTAGGCGAGGGATGGTTTTCCGCTTTCCTTATTGTAAAAAAGCAAGGCCACACCACGGGCGCTTCCGTGATGCACCGAAAGCCAGTTTCGCCAGTCGCTTCGTTTGAAAAAATAGAGCTCCATCGTTTCCATTTTTTTTCTTGATGAAGATACCAAAATTCATAGAAAGTCGCCGGGAACAATCCATATTTTCATTCAATATTCTCCGGGGAATCATTCAATTTTTAGTCACTTGTTTGATCGTCGTTTACCTTCCCTAAATCCGTTTAAACCGGTTTCCGGGCAACGATTTTAAAATGCCCTTGAATTCGAGGCGCAACAACAGGGAGTTGATTTTTTGCACGGGAAAATTCAATTCACGCGACACGGCATCGATGGTCCACAGTTCTTTTTTGGAAAAGAGGTCGAACAATTTTTTTTCGTCCTCATCGAGGTCGATGAGCAGCACTTGTTGCCGGGGAACCGATCGGGTTTCCCAGTCCATACATGCGATCAGGTCGGCAGCCGAGGTGATAAGGGCTGCTCCGTTTTTGCGGATCAACTCGTTGCATCCGGCCGAATAAGGATCCCTGATTCGACCCGGAAAAGCAAAAACATCGCGATTGTATGAGTTGGCAATATCGGCCGTGACCATAGCTCCGCCTTTTTGGGCCGATTCGATCACCAGGGTGCAATCGGCCAAACCGGCAATGATCCGGTTCCGGCGGGGAAAGTTGCCCGGATCGATTTTCGTGCCCGAGGGAAAATCGCTCAGGATGGCACCTCCCTTTGCGATCATCTCCCGTGCCAGGCCGGTATGGACCGAGGGATACAGAATGTCGAGCCCGTGGCCCACCACGCCCAGTGTGGGCAGACCGTTTTTCAACGCCGCCTTGTGGGCAGCCAGGTCGATCCCGTATGCCAGACCACTCACAACCAATACATCAACCCCCGACGAAGCCAGGCCGCAAACCAGGTCCTCCGTAATCTGCCGCCCGTAATCGGTGGCGCTGCGGGTTCCTACAATGCTGATTACTTTCGGATGGTTCAGGTTGGCTTCACCTTTCTGGTACAGCATCACCGGAGCATCGTCGCATTGGGCCAAACGGCGGGGGTAATCCTTATCGAGGTAAAAGAACGTTCGGATCCGGTGTTTCCGGATAAACTCCGTTTCCCGGGCCGCCTTTTCCAACACCTCGTTGCGGTGCCGGACCAGAATTTTTACCAGGGCGCTTCCTATGCCGGGAATGGATTTCAGTTCCTTTTCCGACGACTCAAAGATACGTTCCACGCTTCCCATATAGGCAACCAGCCTGCGGGCATTGACCGAACCTATACGGGGAAACAGGGAGAGGGCAATCGGGTAGTTCAGGGTATTCATTTTGCAGGAATAAGGGAAATTATTGAGGGGGATTCTTTTGTTTGAGGATTTGCTCCAGGATGATATTCAATTGTTTCTGCTCAATCCGGCTCACCAGCGACAGGCTCACCGGGGGATAATCGGCTACCCCAAACGAGGAGTCGACCGATAGGATTAGCTCGGGCCGAAGCCCCTTCATGGCCCGACGGATCGCGAATCCTGAAAGCGAAGAAAAACCAATCTCGATCGACTGATAATTCCGCATCGTGGTCGCTACAGAATAGTAGTTCACCTGTAGGGCCGTATCGGTAACCAACAGTTCAAAAAAGGAGGGTCGTAAGCGGGTGAAAAGAATAAAATAGACGATCCCTGCACCCACAACAGCCAGCAAAGGCAGGTTCTGGTTAACAGCCAGAAAATAGAAAGCTGCCCCGAGGAAAACGACCCCGCTGGCAATAAAAAGCACAAAAACATTGCCCGCACGGGCTTTATTGTTGAACTGATAAATGAAATTAATGTTTTCTTTCGGCTTCATCGTTTTTTTGCGTTCCCCAAAGTAACAAATTGTTTTAATTTTGGAAAATCTAAATCATGAAAATGAAGCGTACCGTTTTTGAAAACGACATACGGGTCACCCATCAACTTGAAAATGAATTGGGCCCTATTGTGGCTAACTACCCCAAAGGGAAGGTTTTTGTTGTGGTGGATGAACATACAAGGGACCTCTGTTTGCCCACGCTCCGGGCTTTTCCCTTTTTCAGGGATATTCCCGCCCTGACCTTGCCCAGTGGCGAGGAGAACAAAAGCCTCGAATCGGTGGTTGCGGTCTGGAATTTTCTGGAAGAATACGGCGCCGACCGTAAGTCGCTGCTCATAAATCTTGGGGGAGGTATGCTCAGCGACCTGTGCGGTTTCGCCGCTTCGTGCTTCAAGCGAGGCCTGCATTTTGTAAACATTCCTACCACGCTGCTTGCCCAGGTGGATGCTTCGGTGGGGGGAAAAACAGGGATCAATTTTAACGGACTGAAGAACGAGATCGGGGTGTTTAATCAGCCCCAAACAGTACTCATTGCCCCCCGGTTTCTGCGAACCATCGATCGCGAAAATTTTCTTTCGGGTTATGCCGAAATGCTGAAACACGGATTGATCCACAGCAAAACGCATTGGGACGAACTCCTGGCCTTCGATCTCGATCACATCGATTATACCTCCCTGGGCGATGTAATTGCCCGATCGGTTGCTGTGAAGGAATACTTTGTGCTGAACGACCCAACCGAGAAGAATATCCGAAAAGCCCTGAACCTCGGGCATACAGTTGGTCATGCGTTCGAGAGTTTCGCGCTGAACCGGAGCAAACCGGTTCTTCACGGCTATGCCGTTGCCTACGGATTGATTCCCGAACTGTACCTCTCGTCGCGAAAACTGGGTTTTCCCCTGGAAGAAACCCAAAAAATTGCGAAATGGATTTTGGACACCTACGGTCCTTTTCCGATTAACGAAGCAGATTTTGAAACCCTTTACCAAAAAATGACCCGGGATAAAAAGAACGAAGCCGGGAGAATTAATTTCACCCTTGTTCCCGAGATTGGGAAGGTAGAAATAAACATCGATTGTGAAAAGGATCGGATCTTTGAGGCACTTGACTATTTCAAAAACCTCCATGCCGGACGTTGAACCGGATTTTGGATTTTGGACTCGCCGGCATGCAGGAGCCCCGGGCACAGTAAAATATAATCGTGTTGTTCCATTGTCACCGAATAATCCGATAACACGTAGAAACAATCAAAACGGAAAGCCAAAAAGAAAATGCAATTCACAGTAACGGCCAAAACAAAAAGTATCAAGGGATCCATTGCCCTTCCGGCCTCGAAAAGCATCAGCAACCGGGCTTTAATCATCAACGCACTGGCTTATAGTCCTTACCCTATCAGGAACCTGAGCGATAGCGATGATACCCGGGTAATGGAAAAGATTCTGCAATCGTCGGATACACCGTATTTCGATGTTGGACATGCCGGAACCGCCATGCGCTTTCTGACGGCCTTTTTATCGAAAATTGTCGGGGAATGGCACCTAACCGGAAGCGAACGTATGCAGCAACGCCCGATCAAAATACTGGTGGATGCCCTGAACCATCTGGGGGCAAAAATCGAATACACGAACAAAGAAGGCTTTCCACCCCTCCGAATTCTGGGCTCGAATCTGAAAGGCGGAAAACTGGAACTCGACGGCAGCGTGAGCAGCCAGTACATTACCGCCTTGCTTTTGATTGCTCCCACACTCGAAGGCGGACTGGAACTCAGTCTCAGGAACCGGATTACATCGGCCTCTTACATCGATCTCACACTGAGATTGATGGCTCGTTTTGGGATTGACTATCGGTGGGCCGGTTCGTTGATCACCATCAAAGAACAAGCCTATAAACCGGTTCCCTTTTCTGTAGAAGCCGACTGGAGCGGTGCTTCTTACGGGTACGAGCTGGCCGCCCTGTCGCAAGATGCCGATCTGCTCCTCGAAGGACTGGAGCTCGACAGCCTTCAGGGCGACTGCGTCCAGGCTGAATGGTTCAAAGCCTTCGGGATCGTCTCCACCCAGGAAAAAAACGGGGTACGCCTCACCCGGAAGGAAGTGCGCCTGCCCGATAAATATGTCCGTAATTTTATCGAAAACCCCGACATTGCCCAAACCTTTGCCGTGCTGTGCGTCTGCAAGGGGGTACCCTTTCATTTCACCGGACTGGAAACGTTAAAAATAAAGGAAACCGACCGTATTTCAGCCTTAATCAACGAGCTGGCAAAAATGGGAGCTAACCTCTACGAGCCCGAACCGGGTGAACTGGCCTGGGACGGGCAGCTCGACGAAACCCTCTTTTTCGATCCCAAACCCATCGACACGTATCACGACCACCGTATGGCTCTTTCCTTTGCCCCGGCTGCCCTGGTCAACGGACAGATCCGGATTAACGATCCCATGGTCGTTACCAAATCGTATCCCGGTTTCTGGGACGACCTGAAGTCGCTGGGAATGAACGTAGAGTAATGATGTCTGAAGACAGAATCGTGCAGTTGTGACCAACTTATGACAGATTTCGTTCTACGTATCATTCCGACGATCCCGATATCGGGAGAGGAGGAATCTGCCGATACAAGGGATCCCTCGTCGCTTCGCTTCCCTCGGTATGACACCATTGTTACAACTGTCATCTCCCCATTATGCCCAAAATCTTTGGGGTCAGCTCACGCGAGGACAGGACCGCCAGGTGAGTGATTGCATCCTGGGATGGTTTTTATGTTTCCCGGAAGGGATGGAGAAGCATTCACGGACTGCCGTTCGAAAATCGCTTGGTGAGAAATCCTACACTTATTTTTTAAACCGAAATCCAACAAATCTTAGCAAACCCGACACGAAAAATACCAGGGCAAATCCGATCCTGTTCAGTGGTACCGGCGGACCCGGGCCCGCAAAGGGTTCTCCGTCGATATGTGTGCCCGGGGAAAAGGGGCTTCCCCCTGAACCGAAAGCCAAAGAATGCCCGACAAACAGACCGGTGAGGTCGGGATCGCGGGTCAGCGACTGGTCGTTTCCTCCCTCGCTGCCATACACATACGAATCGACGACATGATGATACGGATCGCGCAGAAAAACCCCGTCGCCTCCGTTGTTCAATCCCAGACTTCCCGATGAAGCCTTCATGACAAAGCCCGGAATTCCCGTGGGCATGCCCCCGCCAAAAACGACCACAGCCTCGCCGGGATTAAGGACGAAACTGCAAAAAATATGCTTCACGCCAAGGGCATCGCTCAGGGTGAACCCGGCCAGGTTCAAAGGCGCTGACCCATTGTGCACGATTTCTACAAATTCATCATTCGAAGAATGAACCACACCGTCGGCGTTGGCATCGCCATTTTCCGCGCCCGGATCGGCCAGAATTTCGTTGATGACCAGGTCGGGCAAAACGGGAATTACCGAACCGGTACAATAGAGGATTCTATCGCTGGCACCGTCCGATTCAATGGAAACCGATTCCGGGTAGTCGGCAACGGGCAAGCCGGCTTTCAAACGCACAAACAGGAGAATCGGGTCGAGAACGCCCCCTGTGGGGTTTACGATGAGCGGAAGGCTGTTGTACGAAATGTTGTCGGCCGACAGCTCAAGATGCTCCGACGGGCTCAGCACAACGGCGCCACCTAAATGATAGCCCCACACGGTAAAGGCTTCACCGGAGCAGGGTCCGTATCCGGTTTCGTACATCAGCGAACATTCGTCGGGAGCGACCATCACCGTCGGGAGGGCCTGGCCGTCTATGTACTGACCGGGATTGAAACTTCCAAAGCTTGCCCTTGCGGGAACATTCCAGGCGAAATCGGCATACACCCGCCCGTCGCCCGAGAGTTGAAGCGATTCATCTTCTGCAGTGGAACCGGTTTCGGCAACACCTGCATCCACGGATACCATTCCGGCAGCAGGGCCGGCCGTGGCCAAGAAGCTTCCTTCGTAGCTCAGAAACTGAAGCAGAACACCCCGGTAATCGAGCGAAAAGCCGTCGGGTGAACCGTTTTGAATGCCGTTGAAACGACGATAGAAAACAACAAAAGACCCGATACGATCGCCCGGAACAAAGCTAGCGAACGAAACGCTGCCATAGGGAGCCCCATTGCTTCCGTTGTACAGCGTCAGGTTCAGATCGTCCAAAACAAACGCAACTGGTTCTTCGAACACAATTTCGATCCCTTCGTTGCTGTCGGTTCCTGAGTTGTCGTAGTGAAACTCGTTGATCCATACATTGGGCAGCTGTGCCCAAAGGAAGAGACCCGTTAAAATTAAGAGAGAAAGGGATAGAATTCTTTTCATTTTCAGAAATTTGGGGTTAAATAATCTGTTCCCTTGTGTATCGTTAGCGAAAAGCAAGGAACAACAAATATAGAAAAAAAACACGGGCGACGGACCATGTCTGATTTTTATATGTAGTTATAATTGTGTTGTTTGTTTAATAATGTCCGGATACATTTTTCTGCATGTCTGCCGGACAGGAAGGCCTTATATGGCGCATTCTCTTATGTAGGCGATACCATGGCCTTACGATATTCAGTTTGCCAGAGCCTGTATGTTCAGGAATCGTCCGGTTGCACAAAGTAATAGGTCACCGCTACGTGGCTTGGATGTTGTGTTGTTTCCGGCGTGCTACAAAGAGGTCGCCGCTATGCGGCTTTCGCCTCGTTCCTGCCGCGTTGCGCTACAAAGAGTCCGCCGCTATGCGGCTTAATTTAAGTGCAAATAATTTTGTTATTAATCCGCCTGGCGAAAGCCGATTGGTAGCAAATGGAAACAACAGAAGCATTCTACCGCTACGACCTATGGGTACCTATCGAATGACCAAAAGCAAAAAGCCGCGTAGCGGTAACCTGTTTGTAGCACATCGGCAAAATAGAAAACAAAAAGCCGCGTAGCGGTGATCTAGGGTTTCATACCATTCAGGGATTATCTCGTTTCCGGCGTGTTACAAAGAGACCTCTGTTGTGCAAAAAGGCAACACGCACGGGAAAACCGTTCGATCCACCCGGCTATTCAGCGGCAGAATCTTGTATCGAACGGAACCGTAGCGTGTTGTGATCTTCATCTAGGGACAGAACAAAAGGGAGATGATTCCAAGGTTTCCCGCTTTTCGCTTTGCCGGCGGCGTTTCCCATTTTTCAACCCGGGGCGGTATTCGTTCGTCACTTGCCCTTGAATGAAATATCTTCTCATCGGCAAAAGGAATGTTCCCTCCCCGGGTATGCGCACAACAAAAAGAATACCTTTGCGTTTTACCACGAACCACAAAAAATTGAATCGATGCATCCAGTACTTAAACGCCGGACCAAGGGCGATGAAATTTTTAACAGCATTTCCCACGGAGCTGGAATCGCGATTTCGATTGCGGCCACTGTTTTACTGGTGGTTCGGGCATCTCTCCACGGAACCGTCTGGCATATTGTATCGTTCAGCATTTTCGGGGCAGGTATGATTTTGCTGTACACGTCGTCGACACTTTTTCACGGGGTGTATCATCCCCGGCTGAAATACAAACTAAACAAGCTCGACCACTCGTCGATTTATGTATTGATTGCTGCCACCTATACGCCGCTCACCTTTATTACCCTGCGCGGGGCTTTGGGCTGGGTCATTTTCGGGGTGATCTGGGCCATGGCCATCGCCGGGGTTGTTTTTAAGGTCTGGTTTTACAGTTCGAAATGGCGTCTGCTGTCCACCATTTTGTACCTGATCATGGGCTGGATGATCATCATCGCTATTGTGCCGGTGATCCGGAAAACCCCTTCACCGGCTATTTGGTTTTTAATGGCCGGCTGTTTGTGCTACACCTTTTCCCCTTTCTTTTATTTATGGCGCTCAAAACCTTACCTTCACGGGGTGTTTCACCTCTTTGTGCTGGCCGGAACGGTATGCCACTTCTTTGGTTTCTGGTTTCTGGTATAAATCAGAAATGCCAGCCGATGTGCAAACCCATGGAATAATGGGTGTGGTGTTCGCTGAAACCGGCTCCGACAAAGGGGCCAAGATGGATCTTCCCCAGCTCAAAAGCCGAATTGATTTCAAGATGACCGGTAAAACGGTATTCGTCTCCCTCTGCATCGGGAAAGGTAAGTCCCGGGCCGGCCAGAACGGAAAGAAAAGGAGTGAGTGCATACGCGCCAAAAACGGTGAGGGTTTGGTGGTATTCATCGGAGGGAATCCCCTCATAGCCCAGGCCAATACCCCAGCGATCCGATACATTCTTTTGAATATGAAGATGAAAGCCCGGACTGAAGTTGTTCTCGCCGGGATGGTAAACCAGTGCGGCCGAAGTACCGATTTCGAAACCGGAATGGACATGATGGTCATCAGAAAGCCCATCGTGCCCGTGAACCTGGGCATAAGCAGACCCGGAAAACAATAAAGCGACGATAAGACATATCCCAAAAAAATTCTGCCGTGAAAATTCCTTTCTCTGCATCACAAAACGGCTTTCATGATTTCCCGCACGTTATCGGTGATCCCGTAGGTGTAGACGTGCAGTCCGGGTACTTTGTTTTTTACCAGGTCTTTCGCCTGATAAATGGCCCATTCGGTTCCCACGCGCTGGGCATCATCGTTCGTTTTGCAGCGCATCAGTTCCTTTACCAGTTCGTTGGGCAGGTCGATGCGGAATATTTTGGGCAAAACCGTCAGCTGGTTCAGCACGGCAATGGGTTTAATGCCGGGCAGGATGGGAACGGTGATACCGACGGCACGGCATTGCTCCACAAAGCGGTAATATTTTTTGTTGTCGAAAAACATTTGGGTGACAATGTAATCGGCGCCTGCATCGACTTTCTGTTTCAGGTATTCCAGGTCGGTTTCGAGGTTGGGCGCTTCGAAGTGTTTCTCGGGGTACCCGGCCACGCCGATGCAAAAGTCGAGCGCTGTGTTGTTTTTCAGGTCGGGATCGAGGTAGTGTCCCTTTTTCAGGTTCGCGATCTGGGCAACCAGCTCGCCGGCATTCCGGTTCCCGTCGGGTTCGGGTTTAAATACTGCTTCATTCTTCAGCCCGTCGCCCCGCAAAGCCAGTACGTTTTCGATGCCCAGGAAATGTAGGTCGATGAGTACGTGTTCGGTTTCGCTGCGGGAAAAACCGCCGCACAGGATATGGGGTACCACCGGAATTCCGTAGCGGTGCTGAATGGAGGCGGCTATGGCTACTGTTCCCGGGCGTTTCCGGACAATCCGTTTTTCGATCAGCCCGTCGGCCCGCTGGCGGAATTCAAACTCGTCGCGATGGGTGGTAATGTTGATGTATTTCGGATCAAACTCCAGCAGTTGTTCGATGGTGTTGTACAGTTTTCCCCCGGTGGTTCCTTTCAGAGGGGGGAGCAATTCAAACGAAAAAAGGGTTTTATCCGATGCGTTTACAATGTCGATAACCTTCATTCTTCAGCCTATTCGAATAAATCCTTTGCTTTTTCTGTTGCTTTTTCCAGTTCCCTTTTTGCCTGTTTTTCCAGCTTCCGGGTTTCCCGTTCCAGGTCCGACTTTTCGTAATAATTCTGGTAAAGCAGGATGGCAGCCGTGGCAAACAGGGCGCCCAAAATCAGGCCCCACCAGAAACCGCTGCTCTTTTTGTTGTTTTTTTTGGCCATTTTCTGTAGTTATTGGTTTGCCGCGAAATTACAAAATATTTTGCCCTGTTGCCCTTTTCCCCTGAGGAAAACAAAAGAACGGGCAGCGAAAGCGGCTACAGTTTCAGGTAAAAATCGCGGAAAAGGGCAAGGGCCTCCAGGGTGTATTCGTGCCTTACCTCGGTTTCGAGGGTCAGTTCATCCGCTATTTCGGGGTCGTTCGAAAACCCGAATTCCATCAACACCCGTACGGCTTTTGCCCCGGGTTTGGGAAAAACCCGGGTACGCCTTCGGGGAGTCAGCCCTGCGGCCAGGGATTTTTCCTGGAAATGTTTTTCTTCTTCAGCCGGAACAATCACGCAAAAAGAGCCCCGGGGTTCCAGACGCTTCGCCGCTTCCTTGGTCAGGATTTCAAAAGTGAGGCTGTGTGCGTGGCGGGCCAGGGTTTTTTTTTCGTTGGGCGAACGAAAGGAACGGCTGAAAAAGGGCGGGTTACAAACAATGCAGTCGTAGGTTTTTCCGGCTGGAAAATTCTGCAGGGAAGTAGGGTGCAACACCAGGCGGTGGCTCCAGGGAGAAGATTGAAAATTGAGGGAAGCATCGGCGATGGCGCCGGCTTCGATTTCGAGGGCATCGATGAGGGCCGTGGACCGCTGGGCCAGCATAAGGGCAATCACACCGGTTCCGGTACCGATATCCAGGATGGATGATACATTTTCGACCGGGGCCCAGGCGCCCAGCAGCACCCCGTCGGTGCCCACCCGGTGGGCCGCCTGTTCCTGGATAACGGTGAACTGTTTAAACCGAAAATATGCGTTGTGGGCCATGTTGTCCGATTGAAGCCAATGATCCGGCCAGTCCTGCAAGATAAATCAAATTTTACTCTCAGCCCGGAGCGGAAACCGGAAAAATCTTCCTGGTTCTACCCGACGAACCAACCGGTATCGTCCGGATCACTTTAACCGGAAGCAAAGCACCGGCCCGGCCGTGAAGAATAAGGGGCCATACTGATAGGCAAGGTACCCCGATGTTTGCACCCCGAGCGATATTCCGTTTCTGAAATTGTACAGGTATTCAAGGGCCAGGTTGATGCCAATGAATTCGGAATACGATTTGACCAGGATCAGGGGATAGACTTCCGACTCGCTGGGGTAGGTAATATCCTGCCGGGCATAACAGGGGCCCATACGGGGCGCAAAGGAATGGCGGTTGTTTTTTGAGGTCAGTTCGTACCCGATAAAAAGGGTGAGCATTTTCCAGGTATAAATGAAATTGAAATCGATCGACTCCATGCCGGGAAATTGGGCAATGTCGTTCACCGTTTCCCCAAGCTGGAACTGCAGGGAAAAGAAATAGCCATTGCTGAGCCTGATTCCCGGTTCGGCAAACAAGGCGCTGCCGTCAATCATGAATTCTTCATTTAAATAGCTTCCCCCTGTTTTTAAAAAGGGGACAATTTTGCCGACAGTTTCCTGCCCGGATGCATGTATCGCGACAAACAGCGCCAATGTACAGAAAAGATAGTTTCTCATAATAAGATGGTTAAACAGGTGAAATATTAAAAACGGTAGCCCAATCCGGCCGAAAGGCAAACGGGTGAACTGCGGTAAAGGGTTTTGCTGTATTTCGGGTCAGCAACCTCATCATCGAAGGTATAATTATACAGAATCTGGAGCGCAACAAAAAGGTTGTTTTTGAAATAGTAATTCCCCTGGAATACAAAATGCATCCCGATATCGGCAATCCGATCGATATCGTATTGCCAGTAAGTAAGTGTACCGTCTCCCTCAAACGTTTGTTTATCGAGGGTT
>DAIMEA010000030.1:0-16051 GCA_036725585.1 Prolixibacteraceae bacterium
TAAATAATAAGATATCAGGGGAAAATAATAACTCCCCAACAGAATATGGAATGTCAAATCTTAACCTTTTTTACCATGAAAAAATTTCTATTCAAAACAATTGCAGTCTCTATGGCCGGACTTCTGTTTGTTTCTCAGGCCATTGCCGGTTCAAACTTTTCGGTAAGCAATGAGGAAGTTGCCGCGATCAGTTTCGAAGAAAACGAAATCTACAGTTCCTTTGACGAAATTTCGGAACTGGTTAGCTACGTTGCCGAAAACGATGTCACCTATGCCGAAGTGGCTGCCGAAAACAGCGCTTTGGTCGAAAACGTAAGTTCATCGGCCGCTATGGCCCTGGGAAATTCCTCGGCCGGCGATCCTCCGTTCCTGAGCGCCTTTATGTGGGGCTGTCTCCTGAACTGGGTGGGGATTGTTATTGTAGCACTTACCACCGAAATGGACATGAACCAAATCTGGAAAGCCGTTTGGGGTTGTGCTGCTGAAACAGTTATCATCAGCGTAATTTACATTATTTATTATTTTGTCCTTTATGGCGGTTATTATTCCGGATGGTAATTAATATCCGAAAACTGAAGCTGTCAAAAAAGCCTAACGATGTCAGCTTTTTTGACAGCTTTTTTTCTATCTAAATCATTACTGTCCGGTTAAAAGGAAAAGAGTGAGTAGATTGCTTCGCTACGCTCGCAATGACGTTCATATTCATATAATTGATATTAAGGGGAGGGGTTGGTTGGCGGCTTCGCCGCCAACCAACCCCTCCCCCTGAAAGAATCTCTCAAATACCCGTCATTGCGAGCGTAGCGAAGCAATCTGTTGTTTTAACCGGACAGTAGTGTATCTAAATGAAAAACCTATCGTAAACCCATCGACATGAAAACGATCATCACCTTCCTCTTTATCGTCATTTTTATCCAATTTTCACACATGAATGTCTCCGGTTCGGATGCAAAAGAGATTGTATCAGAAATCTGTTTCGATGAAGAAGAAATCTACCGGGCCTTTACCGAAATTGAAGAACTTGCTTCGTATGTCCGGCAAAATGAACCGGTTGCTTATGCCGATCTGATCCCGGCTGGATTCGCTACCGGCAGCCTGTCCCATGATGCATCATCTGACGGGCCGGTTTACGGTTTTTCGTTTAACAACCCGTCTGCCTTCATGATGGGCTGTGTTTTCGGAACCCTGGGTATCCTGGCCGTAGCCATCATCAACGAAGGCGATCGAAATTCCCTGAACAGCGCCCTCTGGGGATGCGCCGCTTCGGGGGCAGTTTCTGTTGTGTCGGCAACGGCGGTTTACCTTCTGTACCTTTCACCGCTCCTGGTGTTCTGGTAGTTTTTGGCTCCTTCCCGGCAGAAAATCCAGGTTGTTTGGCTTCCTGAATCAGAGTTTTGCAACCTCCCCGTTGATGGTCACATTTTCGAGGGTAATGTCTTTTGCCTCACGGATGATGCTTTTCTTTTCCACTCCGCGGAAATTGGAACCGGAAAGATGAATCCCGTAGATACAATTCTGTCCTTCTATACCTTCGATTAGAAGGGCGTATTTCGATTTTTCGCATTCAATACCCGAGAGGTTTACGTTCCGGATAACCGGGTACAGGGTATCGGTTCCTTCTTTTTTGATATCGTACTTACAGTTGATCCGAAGAATGGCTTCGTTCACTTCGCCAATTTTTACATTCCGCACATGAATGTTTTCGACTATGCCTCCGCGATTCGAATTGGTTTTGATACGAATAGCCCGGTCGAGCTCGGGGCTGTCCATGGTGCAATTTTCGACAAAGACATTTTTAACGCCGCCGGATATTTCGCTGCCCAGAACCACGCCTCCGTGTCCGTTTTCCATGTGGCATTCGCGCACAACCACGTTTTCGACCGGGGGTGATTGCAAACCGTCGTTGTTTCGTCCCGATTTCAGGGCAATGCAATCGTCGCCGGTGTTGAAGTAGCAGTTTTCGACCAGGACGTTTTTGCACGACTCGGGGTCAAAGCCATCGTTGTTGGTTCCCAGGCTGTTAATGTGTACGTTTCGCACCGTGATGTTTTCCGAAAGCAGGGGGTGGATCACCCAGAAAGGGGAATTTTCGATGGTTATATCGGAAATCAGGATGTTTTTGCACCGGTGAAAATGAATGAACTGTGGGCGCAGGTAATATCCATCGCCCATAATACGTTCTTCGACGGGGACCCTGTTTTTGTTCAACTCATCGAGCCGGGGGCGTGCATGGGGCAACAACTGGCTGGGTTCGCCGGGCAGCCATCCATATTCCTCGCGTCCCTTCCACTTCCACCAGTTATCAATCGATGCGTTTCCCTGAAGCAAACCACTACCGGTAATGGCAACATTCTCCTGGCCGGTGGCATAAATCAGGGGCGAAAAATTGTAGCAATCGATCCCTTCCCAACGGGTGAGCACAACCGGAAGATAGTCGGCCGGATCAACCGAAAACGACAAGACCGCCTTCTCGGTAAGTACCAGGTTGACATTCGATTTGAGATGAATAGCCCCGGTGAAAAAAACACCTTCCGGAACAAGCACTTTACCACCCCCATTTTGACTGCATGCTTCAATAGCCGCGTTGATCGGCTGTGTGGAAGAAAAATCCGGTTCTGCCTTGGCTCCATAATCGAGAATAGAATAGGTTTTATCTGGGAAAGAAGGCTCCTGAATACCGGCAACGATTTGTTGGGCATAGGCCCATGGGTCGTTCTTTTCGTTTGTAGATGTGCAACTTATCAACGTTACGCCCAACATCAGAAAGCTGGTTACACCCAACAGCGCCCACATTGCTCTTGCTGCAAAATTTTTTTTCATTCGATTAAGTTTAAAGTTTTTGGCATCCCATGGAACTCGCCAACCCGATAGCTATCCCCGATAACTGTCGGGCTAAACATCCTTGTTTGTCCCGATAAATCGGTATGGCTTGTTTCATTGTATCTGTTTTCGCTCTATTCATGACATTTTCTCTGGTTTACAATATTAAGACGAATCGGTGGGAAGCAGTGGGTACAAATTATTGGGAATTGGGGGATAATTCGTTAGAGAATGCTTTTTACGGTATGTTTTACCGGGCCAGAGGAATCCGGATAAAAAAGGATGTTCCCTCGTCTTCTTTGGACTGAAACCCGATGGTTCCGCCAAAACTTTCGATGATGTTTTTGGTAATGGCAAGGCCCAACCCGGTTCCGCTGGTTTTGGTTGTGAAATTGGGCATGAAGATGCGTTCCTGTAAATCGTTGGATATGCCTTTCCCGTTATCGGCCACTTCGATCCGGGCATGGTCGTTTTCCTTGTGTAAAGATATACGTATCCTTCCCTTCCGGTTTTCCGGAATGGCTTGTTGGGCATTTTTGATCAGGTTAATCAGGGCTCTGGAGAATTGCTCTTTGTCGGCGAATACTTCAAGGGTTTCGGTCCCCTCAAGGTGTGCCTCAAATTCACAATCATCGGCATAATCGTACAATCCGATGATTTCGATGAGCCTTTCGGCCAGGCGAAAGCGTTCGTTTCGAGCCCGGGGCATCTTGGCAAAGTTCGAAAACTCGGAGGCAATGGCCGAGAGGTTGTCGATTTGTTCGATCAGCGTTTTGGCTACTTTCTGAACCTTTTGCTTGTATTCCAGGCTATCGGAGGGCTCCGAACGTTGAAGAAACTGTATGTTTAGCTTCATCGGGGTGAGGGGATTTTTGATTTCGTGGGCGATTTGTCGGGCCATTTCCCTCCAGGCACTCTCCCGTTCGGAGCGGGCCAGCAGGTCGGCGCTGGCAGCCAGTTCTTCTACCTTATTGTTGTATTCGAGCACCAGGGCGCCAATTTCGTCGTTGGAAACATAACGAATGGGTCGTGGATTTTTCCCCAATTGTACGCTTCGCAGGTTGTCCCGGATCAACTTCAGGGGGCCGGTCATTTTTTCGGCAATGAAATAAGCGACCAAAATGCTGGCGAGCAACAAAAAAACATACAGATTGATAAAGGCCAGAATAAACGTAGTGATTTCCTGGCTGAATTCCCGTTGTTGGGTGAAATAGGGCAGGTTGAGGTAACCGGTTTCCATTCCCGCCCCATCGAGCAAGGGAATATAGGCCGAAAGAAAATCCATTCCCGAAATATGTTCCTTGTGCAGGTATCGGGGCAAGCGAAACAACGACATGTTGATGAACGCTTCGTTGTTCATGTTTGGGGATAGAAGGCCCTTATTGAAAATTTCGGGGCGGGATGTGGCCATCAATTGTCCCGAAAGGGAAAACAAATGAATGTCGGTGCGGAATACATCCGATAAACGAATCAACTCTGCCGACAAAAGATTTCCCGCATCGGGGTGGCCGGGCGGAAGATGGTCGAGCACTGTTTCGACTTCGATCGATACCGAATTCATGCGGTCGATCAATTCCTTCTGATGCCGGACCTGGTATTGGGAAACAATATAAAACAAAGTGCCCCCGCCGGTAATGAGCAACGAAACCAATACGATTCCAATAATCGACAACTGAATGTTTCTGCGCAATGATTTACCTTTCTCGGTTATTTGGGCAAAGGGCCGGGTACCCCGGTTAATCGCCAGCGAAAAAAAGAAGTAGAAAACAAAGAGATAGGGAAACGAAACCAGGTAATCGGACAGCCGGGCATATTCCCGGCTTACCAGGATAAAATGATGGTCGGAATAACCGTAAATGCAGTGGTCGTTACCATCCCATCGTCTAAACTGCAACGTGTTGGTTTGAAGATCGTATGCTTCGGCCGATAAGGCATACAAAAAACTCCCTCCCCGGTCGACCAGTTTCCCCTGGCTGTATTTGGCATAGGAAAAATGGTTTTTCAACCGATTTTCGAAGGAACTTTCGGGAATGAGCAATTCCGGAAACCCGGCTCCTTCTGAATGAAGTTTGGAATTAAGCTCGATGTATAGGTTCAGGGAAGGTTGTCCGGGCAGTTTCCATCCCATCTTTCCGAAATAAGTGATCCGCCCGTTGGCATTATCCATGAAATAAAAATTCGTCCCGGGAATTTGTGATCCGCTTCCAACAAGCATTGAATCGAAAAATGGGAAACAGGAACGGGTAAGGTTCCCGGGCTGGATAACCAGACTGTCGTCTTCAAAACATACAGTTGCCTGCAAATCGTACTCCCGGAAATACCCGGTAAAATGTTTTCTCCGAAGATAATCTTCCACTTCTTCGAATGGGGGACGGAACAACGTGGGAAGCAGAGAATCAGCTTTTATATCCCGGTCGAGGTCGTATAAAAAAAGTTCGGCCGTCGGATCGTGTTCTGCCGATAAATTTATAACCAGGGTTTCCTGTACTTTGTTCTCGTGTTCTTCGACAAAGCGGATTTGCAACAAAAGCGTGAAAAGTGCAAAACCAAAAACCTGGATGACCACAAAAGAAAGCCGGTGCGAAAACATCCCCTTTTGATTCAGAAGGATAACAGCGAAAAGGATGATCAGATAAAAGCCACTTAGCCGCCATGTACTGCCCGTATCAATTCCCAAAAACAAAAGGGAAAGCACAGCAAAAACTCCGATAACGGAAAAAAGGAGTTTCTTCACCGGCAGGAGTTTCCGGTATATCTGTACCAGTTTCATCGACATCAGAAGAAATGAAAAAAGAAGAAAGCCCAGGGAAAGATATCCAAAAAACGAATAAAGACTTATTTCCCGGATCTGAAACAGGGCAAAGGAAATTCCGGAATTGAGTACAAGCGCATGAAACAGAAAACGGATCAGAGCAAAAAAAACAGCCAGAAAAACGAGGCCGGATAAAAAGCCGGTTATTTGTATGCGGGAATCGGATTTCCAGCGTTCGGGGATATCGAAGATGCGGAATACCAAAAGCGACCAGAAAAAGACCAGGGAGGAGAACAGCAGAAACTGTCCGAGCGAAGGCCAGAACGATGTAAATGCAAACCATTCGGGCGAAAAAATCCGAAGTAAAAACAGAAATCCGGGAAATTTGGCATAGGTAATCAGGGCATACAAACCCATGAGCAGCAACAAAACAAGCATCAATTTCAACCCGCGATACCGGTGAAAAGAATAAACCATAACCCGATACAGCATGTTCAGAAACATCAGCAGGGCCAGGAAAAACAACAGGGAGGGGAGCAACAGCAACGAATGAGCACAGGGGATGCCCCGGTATTGAATGGAAAAAGCAGGAACATCGCCGGAATAATATACCGGATAAGCGCCTTCTGCCGCTCCTCCGATAATATCGTATTCATCGGGCAGGTTGAAGCCTTTAGCAAACCTGTTTTTCAGGTATTTGTTTTCAATGGGATACGCATACTTGATCAGGGTGAGGCCATGCAGTACATATCCCTCTTTTTCGATCGACTGGTGAAAATACCAGCCGTTGGGCAATTTTAACAAGCCGTTTCCGGGCGGATCCAAAAGTTGGGGAAAACCCAGGGCCGGATCGGACCAGTATGCCATGTTGCCTTCCCGCGAAATAACCACACCCAATTCCTCTTTCTCGAACAAATCGGTATACCATAATTTTTCAAAAAACCAGGAACTTGTTATCGAATCGGCTGAATCCATCATCCGGGCAGTCTCTTCGAGCAAACGTTGGGTCTGGTCAATCTTCTTTTCCAACTGATGGGAAAATCGATCCATCGTACCCTGCCGGGTTGCCGGGTTTATAATACGGGTTCCGACACCCAGAGCCAGAACAAAAAACGAGATGCATAGAACCAGGGGTGTCCTGATGGTATAAAGTATTCTCACTATTGCCTTTTTATCCATGATGATACGGTTCTCCTTTAATAATAGCCATTGCCCGGTATAGTTGTTCCACAAAAATGAGGCGGACCAACTGATGGGAAAATGTCATTTCCGAAAGCGACAACTTAAACTGGGCACGGGCATAAACCTCTTCCGAAAATCCATACGGACCTCCCACAGCAAAAACGATGCTACGGGTTCCCGCAATCATTTTTTTTTCGAGGAACGCGGCAAAACCCACCGAATCGAAATGATCGCCCCGCTCGTCGAGCAAAATCAATTCATCGCCCGGTTTCAGATAGTCCAGCAACAGAAGCCCTTCTTTTTGCTTTTGCTGTGCCTCCGAAAGATGCCGGGTATTCTTTAAAGCAGGTATAACAAATTCATCAAAAGGAAGATAGTGTTTAATCCTCCGGGCATATACGTCGATACCTTTTTGCAGATAATCCGTTTCTGTTTTGCCGGTTTCGAGCAGGGTAATTCTCATTGATTTCGATTTCGCGTATTCCTGAGCGTGAATGTACAAAATTCCTGCACGCTTTTTGTTATCCTTTCTGTTCGGAAAATTCTGCTTATTTTTGTACAACCCGATTGCAAAGCCGGATTTTTCGTGAATTGTTTGTAATTTCAACGATTCAAACATGCTTACAGTCGGTCATAAAACAGAGAAAATGCGTACGTTGATAACCATACTGATGTTTACCCTGGTTGGGCTCCTGGGATTCGGTCCCGGGGCTCATGCCCAAATTCCGGATGAAATTATTGTCAGCCTGCGGTCGGGGAATTCGGCTGCTTTGGCAAAATACTTCAATCAGAATGTCGAACTGGTTGTTCTCAACACCGAAAATGTGTATAGTAAAGCCCATGCCCAACAGGTAATCAACGATTTTTTTAAGAAGAACCCGCCTAAGTCGTTTACGATTATTCATCAGGGCGGAAAAAGTGATTCATACTATGCCATTGGCAATTTGAAAACAGAAAAACAAAACTTTCGTATTTACTTTTTAATTAAAAAGGTCAATAACCTGTCGCATATCCATCAGTTACGGATTGAGGAACAGATGAATTAGCACGCTCAAATGAACAAATGAGAATGTTTGGCTTGAAAAAGGGATATCGCTACCCGTTTCAACGGCGGATCGTCTCTCTGATCCGCTGGGCCAAGAAGGCCTCCTTCCCGGGCTTTGACCAAATTCCCCTCTACGACGTAGGGGTTTTTTTTCTGAAAGGATTGAAAAATGGGGCGATTTCCACGCGGGCCTCGGCTGTTGCTTTTAACTTGTTTCTTGCATTATTTCCGGCCATCATTTTCATTTTCACACTCATACCCGTTATTAAGATACAAAACTTTCAGACCGAACTCCTTTTACTGATTGAATCAATTTTGCCCGAAAGTGTATACGGAGCCGTACAAAAAACCATCGAAGACATCATCAATATTCCGCACGAAGGCCTGTTGTCATTTGGCTTTATCCTGGCGCTGTTTTTTTCGTCGAACGGAATTGTATCCCTCATCGAAGGTTTTAATGCCTCGGTTAATGTGCGCGACACAAGGAGCTGGATCCAGTTGAGGGCCATTTCGCTCTTATTACTGGTATTATTATCCTTACTGGTCACTACAGCCATTATCCTGATTATCTTTACGCATACCTTTCTGAAATTCCTGGTCGATCACGGGATTATGGAGCAGAATTTCACGTATTACGCGGTAACCATCGGAAAATGGATCATCATCCTGGCCTTGTTCTATTTTGCCTATTCTTTTCTCTTTTATATCGGGCCGGCCCGGAAAAGCAAATACCGGTTCATCTCGGCGGGAAGTACCCTGGCAACCCTTTTGTCGATTGGGATCACCTTTGCATTTGGCTTTTACATCGATCATTTCGGAAATTACAACGCTTTGTATGGTTCCATTGGCACCCTTCCGGTTCTGATGCTAATGGTCTATTTGAATTGCGTGGCATTGATCGTCGGTTTTGAGCTGAACATCGGGATTGTTGCGGCAAAACGGCTCGTTTCCGAATCACCCGATTGATACACACAAAACAAAACAATCGAACAACTCTTCGGGGCAGCAATGGGTAGCATGCGTGCGTTTGATCTAAAAAAAGGGGGCTGTTTCTAACGGCCTTTGAATCCGTTGTTGGCAACCCCCCTGCCCCATCCGGAACAAACGTGTTGGGAACACACCGGCCGGGACAAATTCAAAAACAAGCTTTCTCCTCTATCCAAACGTGGATGTACCCAAAATGACAACGAAGAAGGCAGCGGGTTGCAAGAGTTGAAAAAGAATTTCGCAAGGACGTTTCATTTTTTACGGATCACCATCATCCCGTCAAACAAGGGAAAAAGGACGTTTTCGACCCGGGAGTCGTTCGTAACGATCGCGTTGAATTTCAGAATACCCTGGGTTTGCGGATCGTTTTTTTCGGTGGGATCGATTACTTTGCCATCCCACAAAACATTATCGGCTAAAATATACCCCCCAGGCTTAACCTTGTCGAATACTTTTTCATAATATTCCGGATATTCCCGCTTATCGGCATCGATAAAAACAAGATCGTAGGTTTCCTCCAGCTCGCCGATCCGCTCCAGGGCATTTCCAAAATGGCAGCGGATGCACCGGCTTAATCCGGCTTTTTCAATTGCCCGGGTAATGATTCCTTCGAGCTCATCCTGAATTTCAAAGGTATCGATATGGGCATCGTCGTCGAGGGCCAGCCCCATGCTGATGGCCGAATAAGCGGTGTAGGTCCCCAGTTCGAGAATGCGTTTCGGACGGATCATTTTGCAAAACAGGTACAGAATCTTTCCCTGAATATGCCCCGACAGCATCCGGGGATGAACACAGGTGAGATGGGTTTCCCGGTCGAGTTCCTGAAGAAAACCTTCCTCAGGCATGCTGTGTGCGGCGATGTAACGTGCAAGCAATCCGTCGGGATTCATGGTCAACGATAGGTTAGGATGGAAAGACGATTGATGTCCAGGATCTGGTTCGCGACGTTGAACAAGTCGTCGGCCGTAATGTTTTCAATTTTCTGAAACACCAGGGGCAGGGGATCAATTTTGTCGAAATAGAGGTAACTCCGGCCCAGGGTGAGCATCAGATCTTCGTGATTTTCGTTTGCAATAGCCAACTGACCAATCAGTTGTTTTTTTGCCTTGGCGAGCTGAAGGTTTCCCAGGCGCTCGTTGCGTAAGCGGCTGAATTCTCTTTCAATCAATCGCAGGGCTTTGTTGCGGTTGTTTTCTTCGGTTCCGAAGTAAATCATAAAAATGCCCGTATCGGTATAGGGCGTGTAATTGGCTTCGATATTGTAAGCTAGCCCGTTCCGCTCACGGAGCGCCATGTTCAGGCGGGAATTCATCGAATTTCCCCCCAGGATATTGTTCATCAATACCAGGGGGAGGCGCATATCGTGTTTCAGGTCGAAGGCTTCGGTCCCAATGATACAATGCGATTGAAAGGTATCTTTTTTCACCTCCCGAACCTGGGGTTTGTAGCCCAGAAATTTCTCCCGGGGCCGTTCGTGTGTGCTTTCCGGTATTGCCCCGAAATGCTGCTCCACCAAACGGATGAACTTGCGGGCATCCATCCGGCCCACCGAACAAATAACCATTTCGCGGGTGAGATAATTTCGGGCCATAAAGCGCCGGATCATTTCAGGGTTGAAAGACCGGACCGTTTCGGGTGTACCGAGGATGTTCCGGGCTATGGGATGCCCGTCGAAAATCAGTTCTTCAAAATCGTCGAAAATCAGGTCGGAAGGGGAATCGTTGTACGATTGGATTTCTTCGATAATGACGTCCGTTTCGAGCTCAAGTTCCTTCACAGGGAAAGAAGCATGGAACAGGATATCGCTGATCAGCTCGATGGCCCGTGGGTAAAACTCGGTCAGAAACGTGGCGTATACGGCTGTTTCTTCCTTTGTGGTGTAGGCATTCAGTTCCCCTCCCCCGTCTTCAATCCGGTTAATGATTTGATAGGCTTTGCGTTTGCCTGTTCCTTTAAAAATGGTGTGCTCAATGAAATGGGCCATACCCTGTTCATCGGGCTCCTCGTCGCGCGAGCCGGTGTTCAGGATCACCCCGAAGTGAGCCACCGGGGAATCGACCGGCTGGTGGATCACCCGGATTCCGTTTTTCAGCGTAAACAACTGATATTCCATCTATTTTTGAAAATATAAAGTGTGCAAAAATAGGAAAAATAAACAGGAAAAAGGGATTAGGAGCAATCTTTTCAGGGCGGTCGTCTCCGTATTTTGAATTCGAACGGATCTGCCTCCTGGAATTGGGTAATTGTTAAAAACATACCTATCAGCAAGGATTATACCCAATAATGCTGTATCGGATTAATTTCTGATCGTGCCATTTGGAGTTTAAAATTTAAGTTCTATATTTGCAACGCTAAAATAAAAAGGCGGTGCCTTAGCTCAGTTGGTAGAGCAACGGACTGAAAATCCGTGTGTCCCTAGTTCGATTCTTGGAGGCACCACATGAAGGGAGAAAGAGAAGACTTTCTCCTTTTTTTGTTCGCATCAGGCAGAATCCTATTTCCGGGTGCTGGTGTCGGGTTCCCTTCATATTTTTGAGCATCATGCAGATATATAATTGATTATGAAGGGATCATTTATTCTAAACCGGGTCAACAATTATAAGATTATAAAAAAGGCAATGCGTCTCTATTTTTCAACTTTGACGCACTACCTTTTTCAAATTTCTCTTTATTCTACCACCAAATGCTCTTTATACACAGCAGTAGGCGTGATTATATGAAGGAAGTAATTGCCCTTTTTCAAACCTGAAAGGTCAATTTCTTCTTTTTTACTTTTCCCGTTAACCGTTTTCACCTTGCCGTTCTTTTCGTGCCATATCTCGATGGTGTAGGGCTCGCTGCCATCGCTGTTCCGCTTTTCGGACCCAATAGAAGCTTCGCTTACAGAAACAGGGGTGAGCACCGAACGTGTGTCGGCTTCGGATGCAGACAGTTGATCAATGGTAAGATTTGCCGTAACCGGATTGGGGGAATAAGTATAGTATACCTGTTGCACCACCCGTACGGGCAGCGAAACCGAAGTTGTACCACAACTGTTTTGTGAAATAAAAGCCACCGTGCCCCGACCAATCGTTAGTCCCGAAACATAGGCATCGGTACGGTATAAATGGGGTAATTCGAAACGCATGTTCGGGGTTAAGGTCCAATCGTATAAGGTAACATGCTGTTTTTGGATTTCCGTGTATTCTTCAATGTAGAAATGGCTCCATGTGCCAATCGGCACGCTCAACGGACCAATGATCATGCCCAGGTTGGGTTTGCCAAACCATAACTCTTTTTTGGGTGATTCCTTTTTCCGGTCGCCACAAAAAACAAAATCGGCCGATATCCAGGCTTCCCCGCTTCCCGCGATCTTAAAATTAGCATACACTCCCGAAGCAGCCTGCAAGGTTAAATTGCTGCTGTGGTTCCAGGATAAACTGCATCCTTCGGGTAGATTTCGGGCGTAGAAATTGGCCGATGAGGAACAGATTACATCCGGACCATCGATAACAGGAATCGGAACCGTTAGGGTCGACACCGACAAGGTGCTGCTGGGACCGGAAATGGAACCTGTGAACCCGATCGCTTTTACGAAAAATTTATACGTCGTACCATCTTCAAGATTATCGACTGTATACGATGAAGAGTTTGTATTTGCAAGCAATATCGGGGATGTCCCCGTTGCATTATAGATATTGTAGCTTGATGCACCCTGAGAATTATAATTCAACGCGATGTGGCAGAAACCCACATCCGTGGTTGAAAGTGTGGGTGCAGCCGGTGCTGTTAAAACTGTTGTTTCTGAAGAATTTGAATTACCTGCCAGGTCGTTTGCAGAAACCGACACCTTGTATTGGGTCACCGATTTTAATTGATTAAAATCATACGACAAAGTACTACCTGTGGCTTCAAAAGTCTTGCTTGAATGTACGGTATTATCGGCGTATTTAAGGGTAACGGTATAGTTTTTTATCCCGCTACGCCCCGACGATGAATTCACTGCCGTATACTCGCTCGATTTGGAATCGTAACTATCCCATGAGTAAACAGTTAGCGACCAGCTTTTCGGGGTGGTTAAAAATGTCGGGGTGGTTGGCTTTGAATTGTCGACCATGATCCATTGGGAATTATAGTTAAAATTATGGATCTGGCCATTGGTGTCCTTCGCTTCAAAGTAGAGAACAAGCGCGTAATTGCCCTCGGTTGTGCCGGACGGGACATTGATGGTCAATAAAAAGTTGGTGCTCTGGGCGGGGAAAATCTTTTGGCTGTTGTTGTCGATGGTCACCCAATCCTTCGGATAACCCATGTCGTCTTTCAGGATGGAAACCGTGCAGGTATCGGCGCGGTTGTTTGTTACTCGTACCTGAAACTGGATGCTCCCGCCTGCCTTTAAGGGTTTGATTAAGCTATTGTAATCATCTGTTGAAGGTACTTTAACAATAAAGTCTTGTGCAGATAGATTCCCGTTTAAAAATAGTAGTAAAATTAAAACGGTGAAAAACGGTGAAAAACTTAACTAATTTTTTCATGATGATGATTTTTTTTGGTCATTTTTGCCTACTCTTTTTACGCTTTTCGGCTTGCGCGTTTCCGGTCGCTGACCCGGAGGCTTATTCTTTGATGCAGCGGATGGAATACCCGTTGTTTTTGAAGTTAATCCCCCGCCAGACAAACGAGTCGAAATCATATAAATAGAGAAACCCTGCCCTGTCCGGGTCATATTCCGACGAGGACCAGAACGTGGCATAAAATCCCATGTCGTTCGTTGGTTTTGACAGGTAACGCCTGCCACCCGGCAGAGCCGTAAATCCGCTGCCGTTGTCCGACTGGTAGGGGTCTTCCCAGTGAAAGATTCCCACTTCTTTTAGTTTATTTCCGGCAAGTGTATCGCCTCCGAGGTACTCAATCAGGGTGTCCCAATCGATTATGGTGGGCACGCGCCAGCCCTCGGGGGCAAGCTTGCAGCTGTCGGCCACGGCATACCAGTTATACAGGCGGCCATAGGTGGCAATTGTATCCACACTGCCAGTGTTGTTGTAGGTGCAATAAGCCCCGGCGGTTGTTGTGGCCCACTCCGTGGTATCGGTGATTTCCGGAATGGGATCTCCATTTCGGAAATGGGTGGTCCGCAGGTTTTCGGCCATCCACGTTTGCCCGCCTATCACCACGGTACGGTAGGAATTGCCATCGGCATCGGTCACTTTACCGTACTTCACATCGGGGTTAAACACGGCGGTGCTTTTCCCGTTGTAGGGATTGTCCCGTACAAGGGGATCGTCTTCTTCGCACCCCCAAAACTGCAGCGCGAACAAGAAAAGTACAATCAAGGGTATTTTCATCGGTCGTATGAAATGATTTGTTTGTTTGTGAAGCATTAATTTCCCTTCGCCCTGCAACAAAACCAATGGGGCCGGGGAAGCGGCGTAACCATGGCCTGTAGTACAACTTTAATGTTGCAGGGCTTAAACAATGCTGTTATATACGTGATTTTTGACGGGGGCTGTCATAGCGTTTCGTTTTATGTGTGGGTAAATATAAACAAAAATTCAAACATAAAAGAAGTTCTATGAGTTTTTAACACATATAAAAAAAACAAGAACACTACTTTTTCTGAGTATGTATTATGTACAAAATTATTCTTTACCCGAGTGGGTCCTGATTTAGGAGCGGTTTTCCGAAGGGAGTTAAAAGATACTTACTCTATTATGGATTTGCATTGTACCCGTCCGCTTGCAAACGCACTCTGCCCTGCAAAACACTTCCCCGCATTACCCTTCCATCAATTTTTGTAACTTGCGCTCCGATGGACCATCACCTGCAACATATTGCCGACCTTGTGGAAATCTGCCGGCAGAAAGGCATCCGGAATGTAGTGGTTTCGCCCGGTTCGCGAAATGCCCCGCTGATTGAGCGCTTCTATTCGTGCAGTGAGTTCCGCCTCCATAGCTGTGTCGACGAACGCTCGGCCGGGTACTTTGCCCTGGGCCTTTCGCTGGCGACGCAAAAACCGGTTGCCCTGCTCTGCACCTCGGGAACAGCGGCACTCAACTACAGCCCGGCTTTGGCGGAAGCCTTTTACCAACATGTTCCCCTGGTTGCCCTTACCGCCGACCGACCCGAAGAACTCATCGACCAGCAGGACAACCAAACCATCCGGCAACGAAATGTTTTCCGGAATTTTGTGAAAGCCTCCCTGCAAATCGAACGACCGGGATCAAAAGCGTATCGCCCGAAACAACAACATGGTGCCATCGACTCGATCCTGGATGTTGCGATGTCGGGAATAAAAGGCCCGGTGCACATCAACGTACCCATAGCCGAACCCCTGTATGTTTCGCTGCCTGATCCGGATCCAGGCTTCCGCATATCATCGTCGTCAACCCCCAAATACAAGATTCCCCGGAAACTGGCCCGTGCCTGGAACAAACATCCCAGGCGAATGATCCTCTGTGGGCAAATGCTGCCCGACGAAGAATTAAACCAGGCGCTGAATACCCTCGCCCAAGGTATGGGCATCGTTGTCCTGGCCGAAGCACTATCGAACATCCGGGGCGAAACGATCCTTTCCGAAATCGAACGGATTCTGATGTCGATCGATCCGGACGACGAGCGCTTTCATCCCACCCTCCTGCTTTCGTTTGGCGGCCCGGTGGTATCGAAAAGTTTTAAAAAATGGCTCCAGAAACAAAAAAACATCACCCATTTCCGGATCGCCGAAGAAATGGACCACATCGACACCTACCGAAACATTTCGGGTTTTATCCGAAACAAGCCGGTGTCGGTTTTTCAGGCATTGAGCGCTCTTCCATCGCAAACCGGGCCTTTTGCTGCAACGTGGCATACCCTCTATGCGCAAAACAAAAACAGGCACAAAGAAGCGCTCGATCGGATTCCTTTTTGCGATCTGAAGGTTTTTGAACAGCTCATCGCGCTGGCTCCCGAAAATTGGGTTCTCCACCTCGGCAATAGCAGCCCGGTGCGTTACGCCCAACTTTTCGACCTTTCAAAATTTGATCAGGTATATGCCAACCGGGGTGTTTCGGGCATCGACGGCTGCCTGTCGACGGCTGCCGGTTTTGCGTCGCAATCGGACAAAACCAACCTGCTGATCCTGGGTGACCTGAGTTTTCTTTATGACTCAAACGCTTTATGGAACAGCAAACTGCCACCAAACCTGAAAATAGTGGTGATCGGAAACGGAGGCGGAGGAATTTTCCGGCTGATCCCCGGGCCTTCCCAGCTAAAGGCTTTTGAGGAATTTATCGAAGCAAGGCAAAATG
>DAIMEA010000031.1:0-15891 GCA_036725585.1 Prolixibacteraceae bacterium
ATAAACGGCCACTTTAAAATGTTCGCACGGCTTTTGGGAATGGGACAAAAACGAAGAAAAAAAGCACAACGAAAAGAATACAGGAAAAACAATGCTTTTTCTGCATGAAAATTTTGATTTTTTCATAGATGTTGATTTGAGTGATTTGATGTTTTATAATCAGGGCTGAATTTAATCATCCCTGCGAAAAAAACCTTCATTTTGGTTCACATATTCTGCGTGAGTTACAGATTTAGCCCGACTCCCAGTAAAGTCTGTCCGCATACTACCGGGACACGGGCTCTTCCAAAGGCTATAGGAACCGAAGCCCAGGCAGCATTCAGTTTGCCTTCGACCGAAAAGAAAAATAATTTCCCGATGAAGAAACGCTTTTGAATCCCGAGCTGGCCGGTCAATCCGCCCAGATAATAGCCACTTTCCCCAATGCCCCCGAACTCATCGAAAAGGTTGTTCCGGATCTTGCTTTCGGGATGGGCAATAACCGGCCCCAGTCCCGCCCGTAAAATAAATCCGTTGAAATGATGGGAATAATTCAACCACAACTGGTTAAAACCATGGGTGATGGAAAAGCGCTGAATTTCGGGAGGAGGGTTATCCAAGAACAACTTCAAATGATTGAATTCGAGTTCGAGACAGGATTTTTCCGTCAGGTCATACCCCGCCCGGATCGAATAGTGAAGAGGAAGCCGAAAAGATTCAGTTCGATAGCGGGCCGTAAACTCCAGATCGGCGTATCGTTCCTGGGAAATCGATAAGGGCATGGGCAAAACCAGGGCGCCACCGGGAAGGAACTCAAGGGAAAACCGTTTCCGGGCAAAAGCCGTATCCGGGAGCAAGATTAGAATAAACAGTCCCCAAAACGAAACGAAGAGAGCCGGTATCGACACAAATGAATGCACAATACGCGAAATATACGCAATATTTCAGCACAAAGCAATTATAAAATAGAGGCTTACAAATGCTCAGAAAGAAGAAAATCGCGAAAAGAAACAAAATCGCAACCAAGCGGGACACTCTTTTTCTCCCCTTTCATAAAAGCTGCAAGTTTGGCGGGAAGCGGAACGTTTTCAGGACCGACGATGGAAGCTACAGTTTCGGTGAATTTTGCCGGGTGGGCTGTTTCGAGAAAGATTCCCACCTGATCGTCGTTCAGGTATTCTTCGAGTGATTGGTAACCACAGGCTCCGTGCGGGTCAAGCAGGTAAGCGCACTGCTGGTATACTCTTTTAATGGTTGCACGAATCGCATCGTCCGAATAACGAAATCCGGCAATGTCGTCCGAAATGGCTTTATGGCTGTTCTGGTACAAATCGAGAATCCGGGCAAAATTACTGGGATCGCCTACATCCATGGCATTGGCCAGGGTTTGAACCGAAGACCGGGGAGCATATTGCCCGGTTTTCAGGTATTGATACACAATATCGTTTTCGTTGTTGGCAGCAATAAATCGTTTAACGGGAAGCCCCATCCGTTTGGCAAACAAACCGGCGGTAAGGTTTCCAAAATTCCCGCTGGGTACCGAAATGATCAGTTCCTTGTTTTTAATGGGAACCCGGGCGCAGGCATTGAAATAATAAAAAGCCTGGGGCAGAAAACGGGCAACATTGATCGAATTGGCCGAAGTAAGGGTGCGTTCCCGGTTCAGTGTTTCATCGAGAAAGGCTTTTTTAACCAGACGCTGGCAATCGTCAAAAGTCCCGTCGATTTCGAGGGCGGTAATGTTTTGTCCCAGGGTGGTGAACTGGCATTCCTGGATCGGACTCACTTTCCCCTTTGGATAGAGCACGTACACATGAATGCCTTCGACGCCGAGAAAACCATTGGCAACGGCGCTCCCCGTATCGCCCGAGGTGGCAACAAGAACATTCACCTGGTGATCGCTGCCCCGCAAGAAAAAAGCCAACAAACGGGCCATAAAGCGGGCACCAACATCCTTAAACGCCAGGGTGGGACCATGAAACAACTCCAGGCTGTATATATTTTTTTGAACCGGGATCACCGGGCAATCGAACGAAAGAGTATCGAAAACGATCCGTTTCAGTTCATTGCCGGGAATATCGTCGCCAAAGAACTTCCGGGCCACTTCGTACGATAGTTCCTGAAAACTCATTTGACCCATCGTTTGAAAAAAAGCAGGATCAAACGCATTAATCGTTCGGGGCATGAATAAACCCTTGTCGGCAGCCAATCCCTTAGTCACCGCGTATTCCAGTGAAACATCGGGTGTCGATTTTCCGGTAGAATAATACTTCATAATACGAAATCGTAAAAAACGGGGCAAAGGTAATGAATCTGCTTTAAGTTTTTTTATACAGGGTTCAATACAAATGCACAAACAGACAAAAAGAGGACGCTATGTCGAAATGGATTATTATACTTTGTTTTTTTCCATTATTTTAGCGGGGCGATTCGAGGGTAATGAGCATAAGGGAAATTTTCATCAAGTTAGTCCTCATCTTGTATTTTTCGTTGATCGGGATTCTTTCTGTGCCGGCCGTTGAAGTTATTTACAACCGCGAGATCCAGGCCCAGATGACGAATATGTATGTTTCGTCGATTGCAAAAGACAAGAAGGGATTTATGTGGTTCGGGACATCGAAGGGATTGAACCGATGGGACGGATATCGTTTTAAGCAGTATTTCAGCGATAAAGAAAATCCGCAATCTCTTTCGGGCAACCGTATTCAATATATTTACCCCGACCCGGACGGCAGTTTGTGGATTGGCACTTCGGATGGCCTGAACCGGTACGATCCGCAAAGGGATGTTTTTACCCACTACCTCCATTCCGATTCCGATTCATCCACTCTTTCTTCGAATAATGTTGTTGCTATCACCAAAGATCTCCAGGGTAAGCTTTGGATAGGAACCTACAATAAGGGTTTAAACTACTTTGATGAAGGAACAGGCGCGTTCAAAAAAGTTGAATTACAGATCGAGGCCCCTTTTCCTTTTGATTACAATCAGATCCGTTCTCTTTTCTGCGATTCATCCGGAATAATCTGGGTCGGGTTCAACTATTCCGGACTGGTGAGGCTCGATCCGAAAACCCTCGCCCATCAGTTCTTTTTTGATTTCACCGAAAACAGGAAAACCTGGGAAATCAACGGCATCAACTATATTGCCCAACCCTCGAACCATAAAATCCTGTTGGCCACATGGGGTGGAAAGGTTATCGAGGTAAACACCCATCCGGAAGTTTCTTTCTCGAAGTGGAAAGGAAACAAGCACATTGAAAACGAAGTAGCTGATTTTGTAGGGTTTGACCAAAAGGGTGGCATCTGGGTGGTAGACAAAAATACCAAAATCATCCGTTTCGATTCGATAGGGAATCCCACATCTGTAATCGAGAAAAGCCCAGTAAGCATTATCCCTTCAAACCAGATCTCGTCATTTTTTGTGGGTGATGAGAACATCTGGCTGGGAACGTACAATAACGGTTTTTTTCAAATCAATTATACCGAACGGAACATCAACGACTTGCCCCTGAACACTCAGGATCATAAGCGAGTTGATGCACTGAATATTAAATCCATTTCAAAAGGCGACGACGCCAACATTTACATATCCACTTTCGACGGAGAACTTTTTAACTACGATATGAATATTGGTTTGACGGAGGAATACAACCTGGGCACCCATTTGATCCAAACCACTTATTACGATACCTACAGCAATCAGGTTCTCATTGGCGATTATTCCAAATTCATTAAAACAATTCAAACACCAAATCCAATCATCCATTCACTGCCTGTTTTCAATAGTGAAATGAGCATTTCCCTTTTTGCCACCAACGATACGCTGATTTTGTTTACTGTATGGTCCGACGGCTTGTACATCTACAATAAAAAATCCGGAATAATAACCCATCCCGGAGAAAAACAACATGAACGTTCCTTTTCATCGATGGATCTGCTCCTGGAAGACCATCAATTATGGATTGCCACCTTTAACGACGGTTTGCTCCACTATAACCTGAAAACAATGAGTTTTCGTCAATTCAATTACGACGGGATAGCCACCAGCATGATTCCCACAAAAATGGTAAATTTGCTTAAGAGGCTGCACGACGGACGCTTGCTGGTTATCAGCACCGAACTGGGTATCTGTATTTTCAATGAAGCAACCGCCTCTTTTCATGAGATTGGATCCCGGGTTGGTATCTACAACGACATTCACATCAAAGGTATCGAACAAGACAAAGAAGGTACAATCTGGATTTTCACCGACCGGAAGATTATGAAAACCAATCCCGAATTTGATTCCTTAACGGAATTTACCATCCTCGATGGCCTGAATTTGGGCATTCAACACAAAGCAACATTCTATTGCCCCGAAACGGACCGGATTTATTTTGGCGGACATGAAGGCATGCAATTTTTTGATATTAAAAAGATGGTCCGGAAACAATCCAATTATCCGGTTGTGATCACCGACATTCAATTATACGGAAAATCTCTTGCCGGTGGCCCGGAATTCCTGAACCATACAGCCGTTCCGTATTCCGACACCATCCGGTTGAGCCATCAGCAGGACATGGTCACCATCGAATTTGCCGCGCTGCAATACAACAACTTCTCGAATGTTCAATACCGGTATATGCTCGAAGGAATCAACAAAGGCTGGATAACCGTGAACAACCATCAGAACAGTGTCACCTATTCCAATTTATCACCCGGCGATTATACCTTCCTGGTGAAATCGTCGGACGAACACGGTATCTGGAGCGAGGATCCAACCCGCCTGACCCTGATTATAACCCCCCCCTTCTGGATGACCACCGGTTTTAAGTTTTTCGCTGCAGCATTGTTAATTGCCCTGGTCTGGTCTATGATAAAGCTTCGGGAAATCAGCTATCTGAAAGAAAAAAACAAGTTGGAAAACCAGGTCCGGCTCCGGACAACCGAGATTGTCTACCAAAAAGAAGAATTGGAAAAACAAAAAGAGGAGTTGGTTCAGGCCAACGAGATGAAGAACAAATTCTTTCACATCATTGCCCACGATCTGAAAAATCCGGTTAGTTCCGTAACCCAGCTTATTGAACTTCTTTACAATCAATTTGAATCTTTTCCGAAAGAAAAACTCAGAGAAATTATCCAGGCCAGTTATAAATCCATTAATGCAACGCGATTGCTTCTTGAAGATTTGTTGCTTTGGGCCCGTTCGCAAACCCAGAATATCCGGTATGAATTTGAACTGTTGAATCTTCGCGAACTGATCGATAGTGAAATCCTGAACCTGGAACCACAAAGCATTACAAAAAGCATCACAATTAAGAATAAGATTCCGAAAAGCATTCGTATTTACGCCGATTCTTTTTCTCTGAAAACCGTATTCCGAAATCTGATTTCCAATGCGCTGAAATTTTCCTATCGGGAAAGCGAAATCGAAATAGGATGTACCGTACTTGAGAATGAGATTCAATGTTCTATCCGAGATTTTGGCGTGGGAATGTCGGAAAAAACGCTTCATAAACTGTTTCGCCTCAGCTCGGTTGAATCGAATGAAGGAACGGATGGAGAACGCGGCAGCGGCCTGGGCCTGAACCTATGCATGGAATTCATAAAGGCCCATGGCGGAAAAATTCAGGTTAAGAGCGAATCCGGCCAGGGATCGACGTTTATTGTATCCCTACCCTATCATTCGGAAAAAGAACCGGTCGACCCGGAAAAATGATGTAGTTAGCATCCGGCTCGAGCTAAGGACCTCCAAAGCTTCGTATTTTTGACCGATTCACCGATATTGCGTCACAACAAAAATGTACGGATGAACTGATCGTCCGAAAGCAAATCCAAAGAACCTGCTTTTGCCGCATCCTCGTCGTAGCTTTCAACGCTGTCGGGCTGTATACCCGGTTTATAGATCAGGAAAGGAACCGGATCGTGTGTATGGGTTTTCAATGCGCAGGGAGTAGGATGATCGGGCAACACGGCAATGGCCAGGGGCACGTCCATTGTTTTTGAAGCTTCGACAATGGGTTTCACAATTCGTTCATCCAGGTATTCAATGGTTTTCACCTTCAGAGCGACATTGCCTTCATGGCCTGCTTCGTCACTGGCTTCCACATGCAGGTAAACAAAATCCGTATCTCCCTTCAGCGCATCGATGGCCGCTTGTGCTTTCCCTTCGTAATGGGTATTGTACAAGCCGGTTGCGCCCTCCACTTTCAAAACCTTCATCCCGGCGTAAACGCCAATTCCCTGGATAAGATCAACCGCAGAAATCACGGCTGATTCTCCGATCCCGAAAAGTGTGTTCAACGTGGGCATTTGCGGCTTAAAGCCTGGCGACCAGGGCCAGATGGAATTGGCAGGATCCTTTCCGGTCTTTTTTCGGTTCTTGTTCACGGGATGATTGGCCAGCAAAACCTGTGATTTAAGGATCAGATCATTCAGCAGGGCTGCCGTTTCCCGTGCATCGCTTGTTTTTTCCTTGATCAGAACACTCCGGAATGCTGTACCCGGCACATCATGGGGCGGAGTGCAGATAAGATTCTTCGATCCGCCTTTGATCACAAGTAAATGACGATAGGAAACGCCCGGGTAAAAGCGAATGGTTTCACCCGATAGTTTTTCATTCAAAAATTGAATGAGTACGGCAGCTTCCTCGTTCGAAATATGTCCGGCAGAATGGTTTTTGATCGTACCATCCTGAATACAAATCAGGTTACAGCGCAATGCAAGGTCGCCCTCTTCAATCTCCACGCCCATGCTGGCGGCTTCGAGCACGCCCCGGCCTTCGTATACGGCATGAACATCGTAGCCCAAAACACCCATATTGGCAATTTCGCTACCGGCCGGCATATCGTCGGGAACCGTTTTCAATAGCCCGTTTATCCCTTGTCGGGCCAAAGCGTCGATATGGGGTTTTCGGGCAGCCATCAACGGAGTTTTTCCGCCCAGTGCTTCAATCGGCCAGTCGGCCATTCCGTCGCCAAGGATGATAATGTGTTTCATTGTATTACTGGATATTGGATATTGGTTATTCTATATGGGTTGATTGGCCGGGGATCGATTCGGCTTTTTCTTGCTGTTGGCTGAAGCCAACAGCAATGGATATAGTAAACAGCATTCAAGCATAGACAATCCGGTTTTCCGTCTTCCGTCTTCCGTCTTCCGTCTTCCGTCTTCCGTCTCCGGTCTTCCGTCTTCTGTATCCCCCGAAGTCACTTTTCGGCGCTATCTAAATCCTCGCTTCGGTCAACGGCAAAATCACCGCCGAAAAAATCGCCCCCTTCGGGAAAAATTAACTGTAAACGAAACAGGTATCCCAATTCCATGGTTCCCTCGGTCAGATCGAAAGCCAAAATATGGCCCCCTCCCCGGCGGTCGTCGGTTAAATAATGAAGGTGGAACCCGTCGACACCAATTCCTGCGGAATAAGCAGGCGAGAAAAATCCAACTATGACCCCCGATGTATTTGTGAACGAAAATTCAGGCTGGTGTTTCGCAACCTCGGCCAAACCCGGATAGGGCTTTTCCTGACGGGGGACACTGCGTGTTTTCATCGAACGAAACTTCCCCTTAATCATTACCGAATAAAAAATATTGGGTGTAGGAAAGTAGGTATCAAAGTTCGCTTTCATTGAATCAAAAGAGATCTGTTCCATTTGGAACAACGTATCGGGGCTCCAGGGGGCAATGGAAGCAAAGGGAGTTAAAACGGTATCCGAAGGATAGGCTATTTCCCCCGTTGAAAGAACCTGAAAAACAGTATCATTCAAAACAATCATTTCCCCATCAAGGGCGTCAAATGTACCAATACCTATATCGCCCAGTTTTTTGAATTCCCCAATGGGATAATAACCATCGAAAAATCCCTGCAAAAGGGCATCAATTAATGAAATTTGAATCAATCCGGGCGTAGTGGATTTTTGTTCTTCTTCGAAATCGGATTCCGTAGCACAGGATACAAAAAGAAAAACAGAAACCAGGAACAGAATGAAAAAATGCTTCATGATGTACTTCGTTTATATGTTTGCAATTCGCATAATATCGGCAAAAACACCGGCAGCCGTTACGCCGGCGCCAGCGCCATATCCTTTGATGAGCATCGGAAATTCATTGTATCGCTCGGTGGTAAGCAGAATAATGTTATTGCTTCCTTCCAGATGATAAAAAGGAGAATCGGTATTCACTGCTTCAAGGGCAACATGTGCCTGCCCCCTGTCGAACCGGGCTATGTAACGCCAGCATTTATTTTCCGATTGCACTTTCGCGCGTTTTTCTTCAAAATCTGCATCAAGTTGCTTTATACCCATCCAAAAGTCGTCCAATGAACGTTCAAAGAGTGCGTCCGGGATAAATCCCGAAACGTTGACTTGCTCCTCATCAATTTCATAACCTGCCTCACGCGCAAGTATAAGCAATTTCCGGACAACATCCTTCCCACTAAGGTCAATTCGTGGGTCTGGTTCAGAATAACCGTATGCAAGCGCACGTTTTATGGCCTCGGAGAGAGAAACATCGCTGCTCATCGTGTTAAAAATAAAGTTGAGGGTCCCCGATAAAACAGCTTCGATTTTCAAAATCCGATCGCCACTGTTCGTCAAATCGTTAATTGTCGACAGCACAGGCAATCCGGCGCCAACATTTGTTTCGTATAAAAACCGGACACCTTTGGAAAGGGCTGTTTTTTTCAGCAAGCGGTAATTGCTATACGACGATGAAGCCGCAACCTTGTTGGCGGCAACAATCGAGATGTTCGATTCCAGTATCGGCAAATAGAAATTGGTTACTTCTTCACTGGCCGTGCAATCGATAAAGACGGAATTAAACATGTTCATGTCTGTCATGTGTTCGACAAACGATGAAAAAACAGACAAGAGTGCAGACTGGTTCAACAATTCAAAATAATTTTCCAGGTCAATTCCGTCGCGGTTAAACAACATCCGTTTTGAATTGGCAACCCCCACAAGTTTTAGTTTCAGTCGTTTTTCTTCAAAAAGCTTTTGCTGTTGCTTTAAAAGCTGTTCGAGAAAATTTCCGCCCACGGTACCGATCCCCATCAAAAAGAGGTTCAGTTCTTTGTAGGAAGACAGAAAAAAACTTTCGTGAACCACATTCAATGTTTTCCGCAAATCGGAGGTTTTGATGACCCATGAAATGTTCAGCTCAGAAGCGCCCTGCGCAATGGCCCGTACATTTACGCCGTTTTTGCCGATGGTATGAAATAACTTTCCGGCAATGCCCGCGCTTTCGCGCATATTTTCGCCAACAATGGCAACAATGGAAAGATCGTCTTCAACCTTAACTCCATTAATATGGCCGATTGTAATTTCGTGTTCAAATTCCTTAGCAACTTCCTCTGCTGCCTCTTTTGCTACGGAAGCATGTACGGCAATCGATATGGAGTTTTCGGATGATGCCTGCGAAATCAGGATCACATTAATTCTTTTTCGGGCAAGGGCCGCGAATAACCGCATCGAGATGCCCGTAACTCCCACCATGCCGGCACCCTGCAAGGTAATAAGCGAAATATCAGAAATGGACGAGATCCCTTTAATGATGCGCTCTTTTCCATACCTTTTTTCATAACCGATCAAAGTCCCTGGTTCATCGGGTTTTGTTGTATTTTTTATCCATACAGGGATTTTCTTTTGCAAAACGGGTAAAATGGTTGGCGGGTAAATTACTTTTGCGCCAAAATGAGAAAGTTCCATAGCCTCGGAATACGTAAGGTAATCAATGGTGTAGGCTTTTCGGATGATGCGGGGATCCGCGGTCATGAAACCATCCACATCGGTCCATATTTCCAGAACAGACGCATCAAGCGCAGCAGCATAAATTGCGGCCGTGTAATCCGATCCTCCACGCCCCAGCGTGGTCGGTTCACCTTTATCGTTTGATGCAATAAAACCCGGAGCAACAGCTCGCCCGGAAAATCCGCTGAAAGCTTCCGTAAGCAGTTTATTGCTTGTCGCAAAATCAACTTCAGCCTTAACAAAATTACTGTCGGTCCTTATTAATTCCCTGCTGTCGAACCATTTTGCATCCAGAAAAGGAGCAATAATTGTCGACGACAACAACTCGCCCATCCCGGCAACCCGGTCGAGGGTTTTCGGTGTAATCTCTCTTAATAAAGAAATCCCCTTCAGGAAATTCGCCAGTTCGTCCAGTAATTTCTGTACCGATTGCTTCACGGCCAGAGCGGTGGTGGGAGCCATCAACGATTCGATGGTTGCAAAATGGCGGGTATGTACATCCATCATTTCGGTCTCGTTGAAGGTTCCTGTCGTGGAAGCAGTTCGTGCCATGGCAAGGATTTTATCGGTTATCCCGCCCAGTGCAGATACAATTACCACTACGTCATCATTCTGACTTTCAACAATTTTTTTAACCTTAAGGAGGTTCTCAACACTCCCAACCGAGGTCCCGCCAAATTTTAAAACCTTCATCTTTTTTTCTTTAATGAATGATCCCAAATCAATTCAAATTACTAAGTAAATGATTGTAATTTGTTTTCTTTATTTATAGCGAATAATTTATTCTCAAAATAATATTTTCTTATTACAACGGGGACAAATTCCTGTGTTGAAAAATTGTAAAAGAGGCATAAAAGGACGTCTTTGCCATAAATAGTGAAACCTACTTTTATCTACAACCTACTGTGCCCTTCAAACAAACCCATATTTTGGATGATGCATCCCTTTCAAACGGGATGTATGATTGAATACCATTTTTTTATAAATTTGAAATGATTCGCAATAGCGAGTTGCCTTTAACAAAAATGTTGAGACATGAAAACAATCGGGGCATAATGCTTCGGTTGTTTCATAATCTGTCATGATAAACAAAGGGGAAACAGCGTTTTTACAAAATTCCTATTGCTTTCGGGAATTATATGCGGTACAACACTTTGGGCAGTTATTTCCGAACGAATCCTGCCGCAAATGTGATTCTTTCTTAAAATGGGTATAGTAAACAGGCATATTATACAGATAATCATTACAATCGTGCTGACTGCATCGTGCAATCAATTCCCTGTTAAAGAAAGCACCGATCTGCATGCTTCCCATCCCGACTCAATTACCCAATTAATAAAAGAACACCTGAAAACCGTAAATGCACTTCGCTATACCCATCCCGATTCCGTATTCAAGGTTTTGGATATTGCCGTACAATTATCAAAGCGCTTAATTGACTCAAACGATAAAGAGCAGCATGAGAGAGGCCTTTTACTGCTTGCTGAAACCTACAACTTCAGGGGTGTTACAAAAAGCAACATGGGCAACTACGATGAAGCGCTCCAGTTGCATCGCGAAGCGCTTAAAATCTACCGGGAGATTGGCGATGAGCGTGGTATTGGCGACACCTATACCGACATGGCCTACGCGTACCGGTTGAACGGTCAGTATACCGAGGCCCTTGACTATAACCTGAAAAACATGGAGATATGCAAAAAGACCGGTTTCCTTCATGGTTTGGGCCAGGCATACGGCAATATTGGCATCATTTACTATTATCAGGAAGACTACGACAAAGCCCTTGAATATTACGAAAAGCATTATATAGTTGGCAAACAGAATAATAACGGCTATGAACAGTTGATTGCCCTGAATAATATGGGCGAAGTGTACGATAAATGTGGCGATTTCGAAAAGTCCATTTCCTTATACCGGGAAGCTGTTCAAATTGCCGACTCGCTGGGAAGCCTTTATCAGGCTGCTTATATACTGGGAAACATCGGACAGGCCGAACAAAAACGGTTCAATTATGAAAAAGCACGTACCTATTATGAACAATCCTTATCCATCAGGGAAAAAATCGACGACAAAGAAGGTATAGCGATCATGTATAACAGACTGGCTTCATTACACTTATCACAAAATGAATTCACCAAATCCATCGATTTTTCAAAACAGGGTTTTTCCATTGCAAAAGAATACCATATCCCTGTTGAAATGAAAAAAGCCTGTGAAAATCTGTACCGGGCTTTCGAGAAAAAGGGCGATTTCGAAGAAGCCTTCCATTATCACAAACAGTTCAAAGCATGGTCCGACTCTGTTTTCAAAAGTGCCCGAAATAACGAAATAGCCGAAATCGAGATTAAATACAAAACCCGCGAAAAAGAGCAACAGATTTCCCTTTTAACCGAGCAGGACAAAATAAGGATCCTCGAGTTAAAACGAGCCCGTTTGTTGGGTGTTTTTCTGAGCATCACCGCTGCGCTGGTTCTTTTCATTGCCGTTTTGTATTACCGGAGGTATCAGTTCAAATCGAGAATGAATAACCAGCTCGAGATCCTGAACGCCCGGTTGTTGGAATCCCAGAATCATCTCAGGGAGTTAAATATCACCAAGGACCGATTTTTCTCTATTCTGGCCCACGACTTAAAAAGCCCTCTTCTTTCATTCCGGACCATCACTACTTCGCTGTCGGAAAACATCGATCGTGTGCCACCCGATCAGCTCGCTCACTATATCGGTGAAATGAAACATTCGGCCGCTGTTTTGGTCGATCTTTTCAACAATTTGTTGGCCTGGGCAATGAGCCAGACCAAGCGGATCGACTTTCGTCCGGAACCCATTGTGCTCAACGAAATAATACAGGAAGTGATCGCCCTGTACGCCGGGACTATTAACCACAAAAAGATCAACATCGAATGGAGCCTGGAGAAAAATGACCGGATTTTTGCCGATAGGAATATGCTGGCAACCCTCATTCGCAACCTGGTTTCAAATGCCGTAAAATTTACGCCTCCCGAAGGTTCCATCGGGATTGTTACGCTTAAAATAGGAAAATATTGTAAATTCGTTATTTCCGACACAGGTCCCGGTTTATCCTTCGACGATCAAAAAAAACTATTCAGGATCGATGTTGCCAACCGGGAAATCGGTGTACATGAAAACAAAGGATCCGGACTGGGTTTGATTTTGTGCAAAGAATTTGTCGAAAAAAACGGAGGCGAAATAGGAGTTGCTTCGGAACCGGGGCGTGGATGCTCGTTTTGGTTTACGTTAAAAAGATGCGAAACAAAGGATGAAACAACAGAAAATCAAACTAATAATAGTCGATGACCACCAGATTTTCAGGGATGGGATCAAATCGCTGTTTCTGGCCGATCCCTGCGTCGAAATTATTGATGAGGCGGCCAGTGGCCAGGAGTTGGTCCAAAAACTGAACAAACAAAGCGCCGATATTGTCGTGCTCGATCTTTCATTACCCGACCAGTCGGGCTTTTCCATTATGGAGGAATTGATCCCTTTATATCCCTGCATCCGGTTCCTGATCCTTTCGGCCAACAACGACGAAGAATCGATTATCCAATCGCTGAAATGCGGCGCCAGGGGATTTCTGAATAAAGACACCACGAAAGAGGAGTTTAAACGAGCGCTCATAGTCCTTCACGATGGAGGTGAGTATTTCAGTGAATCGGTTTCCCGTATTATTTTTAAACGTTATTCCGAAAACGTAATCCGCGACAATCAAAAAGCAGATAATCATTCATCGCTGACAAACCGTGAACGGGAAATCATTGTCCATTTGTGCGATGGATTGTCGTACAAGGAAATTGCCGACCGCTTGTGCATTTCGATCCGAACCGTCGAGACACACCGGAAAAATATACTGGAGAAACTGCAAATTCGCTCCAATGCCGAACTGGTCAAGTACGCGATAAAAGAAGGATTGATTTCGCTGGACTAAAAAAACCGAGCCTCACCCTGCCATACTAAAACATGAATCACACGCTCCGAAACAATTGAGTCGACTGGGCAGTGCAGGTTCTGGCTTTAGCACAAAATAATCATTCTCTATTTTTGTTTTTTATGCTAGGTAAGTAACCTAACATCCACTTCCAGGCAGGTATCAGTTCAATCCCATCAATATTGTCGGATTGATTATAGGTAATAATAAACCCTTCTTGTGCACCTGTTTCTTGCTTAGCGGCTTGTAGCCCTCTCATTTCCCTGTCGATATTGTCGTTATTAATATCCCAGCAAACTTGAATAACCATCTTAACTTCATCATCAACCACAACAAAATCGCATTCCGATTCATAGTTCCGAAAATAAAAAACCTTGTTGCCACTTGCCCTTAGCTTGTTATAAATCATGTTTTCGAGCCGCCTGCCCAAGTCTTTACTAAACGATAAGCTGTTCGAAACGGCAAAAGCGGCATCAACTGCATAAGCTTTTTTTGCATTAACCATTTGTTTGCCAGCCGACCACGAGAACATGGGGATAAAATCTACCAAATAGCTTTCAGTCAAATAATCACAATAATCAATAACTGTTCTTACCGACTTAATTTCAAGCATTTTCGACAGTTTATTATAACTAAACTCTTTCCCGATGTTTGATAAAAGATGAACTGCCAAACGGAGAAGCTGCTTTTCGTTTTGCAAGTTTCTTCTAACCGCTATATCCCTGATTATAATATCCCTCAACAAGGTACGGTGATAATCTGGCTCAGGTTCTTCAAGGTATTCAGGAAATCCGCCCTGTTCAAAATATTCGGTAAAACTATCAAGCGATGCTTCTTTCTTTCTGAAAATTAAAAACTCATTATAATTAAAAGGGAATAGCTCTTTTTGTTGATACCTTCCGGTAAGTTTTGTTCCTAATTCCTTGCTCAGCAAACTGGCATTCGATCCGGTTATCACTACGTTTATCTTCCGTTCGTGCGCCGATCGTACGTAAAGTTCCCATTTGTCTATCACTTGAACTTCATCTAATAATATCCATTTTTTGTTTTGTTCCGTAAGTATATTCTCCAGCCTGCTGAAATCGTTTAGATCGAAACCGACTAGTCTCGGATCTTCAAAATTGATGCATAAGGCATTGTTTTCGTTCAGATATTTTTGTTTTATTAAGGTTGATTTGCCACAACGCCGAATTCCCGAAATAACAATAACTCTGTTTGTCTCCGAAGGAAGTTCAATCTCTCTTTCTATAGGTTTATCTTTAAAAAAAACTTCTATCTGGTTAGAGATTACTTCGCTTATTGTATCTTTTGCTATCATTTTTGTAACTTTTTAACAAAGATAAGAGTTTGTATTAAAAATACAAATTAACTTGTATTGTAAATACAAGACAAAAGAAAATACCTCTTTTTACCCTGTAACTACTTTTGGCCCTGAGCCGGATGCATGGGTGTGGAGCGTTAACTCCATTTCGCCCCTCTACGTTAATCTACGATACCGACTCGCCAAAATGCGCAGCATTCTAAAAAAATACGCAACGGAGTTTGCCAGATATAAAGCGAGTTGAAAAAGGCAGAATTACCCATGTTTATTGGCACCCATAACATCTCTATTGCGGTATGAGGACCAAAATCCCCATTGTCAGCGTAAAAATTCTTGAAAAACTACTTTTCTTTTTCGTATTGGAACGTAAACGGCAAAGTTGGAGTCATGTTTTTTCTATATATTCAGAGACACCCAACATAAACATCCCTCCGAATTCAATTACGAATCAGCAAGCTGGAACCAAACAGAAGAGAAAATTTGCTTCCCTTTCCCAGCGCAGATTCAAAAACGAGCCGGGCATTCAGGGCTTCGGCAATGCCCTTTGCTATGGTCAGCCCCAGCCCAGACCCCCCAAAACTTCTTGTCAACGAGCCATCTACCTGAACAAAGGGTTCGAATATTTTTTGGGCATCGTCGGAAGAAACCCCAATTCCTGTATCGTTTACATAGAGAACCAGTCCTTCTTTCGAACGTTCGGCTCCGAGTTCGACGGAGCCCTCGGGCGTAAATTTCAGCGCATTGTCGATCAGCCGAAGCAAGGCTTTTTTCAAATAATAGGAATCGGTTTTCAATTCAAAATCAACAACGAACCGGATATTTTTCAGCAAACGAATGTTCTTTCTTTCATATCGGGCGGCCAATACTTCCATTTCACGGAACAACTCGTTCATAAATACGCGTACCGAAAAGGGTTTTATAACC
>DAIMEA010000032.1:0-15842 GCA_036725585.1 Prolixibacteraceae bacterium
CGCTTTGGCAGGACAATGCTGTCGGCTACCGGTTTTGTTCCGTTGTTCAAAACGATCTGGCATCTGAAGGTCTTGTGATCGATTTCTTTTTTAAATACATTGATATGAAACAGGAACTTGATCCTGTCAAGTTTATGACCCTTGCTGGCGCCATGCTGGTAACCGGCGAACCCCAGGGAGTTGGGATATATAAAGCAACCGGAACCCGAAAGGATGGTTCAACCATTTATTCAGGCCACGACCTCATCTGCCATAAAGTTTCGATGACCGAGAAAAAAATGTATATCTGCGATCCGAACCACCCCAATACCGAACGGTCGATTAGCCTGAAAAACGATCGGTTTGAACCCGTACCCATCGCATTGAGTGGGGAACAACCGGAAGATATGTACCCTTATGTGACCTGGTATGCCAAAACGGCCTGGATTGATTGGAATATTGTGGGTAACAGGTATAATGAATTGTTGAATGGAACCATAGGAACCGTTTCTCCCAATACCTTTCCGGATTATTCCATTAAGGTTATCGGAGAAATAAAACATCAAAAAGAAAACATCTACACAACCGGCGACGATACCCTTACGTTTTATGTGGAATGCCCTGCGGCCGACCTTTACTATAAAGGTACCGACCCAAAACGGATCGGGCTGACTATTTTTGACGACAAAGGACAAAAGGTATCTGTTTATACTTCAAAAGGGGAATTATACACGATATTGAAATCAGGAACAAACAAACTTGGATTTTATGTTCAGGGATTTGGGCAATACGTAGATAATACCGGGGCAACCCAAACATATCCGGTGTTTGCGAACTATGAAAACATTATTTTGGAAAAAGGTTCCCTAACATTCGACCCCAATCCTGTTACCGGAACGGCCGGGGAACAGACCGTAGTCACGGTGGTGAGCGCAGATGCTTTGCCTGCCGATCCCAAATACATCTGGAACTTTGGCGATGGTACCGGCACGTACAATTCAACTTCCGGTTCGGTCTATTATACCTGGGCCAATCCCGGAACCTACCCGATTACGGTGAATCTCTACGACAACGCGACAGGAAATCTTGTCGGGAGCGCCAACGGTACAGCCCTTATTGACGGCAGTACCGGAACCGGACTCAGCATCGTGCCCAACAGCGTGAGTGGATCTGCCAACCAGTCGCTTGCCTTTAACACCAATTTTGACGGTTCCACGCCTGTTTTTTCAAATTATGTGTGGGATTTTGGGGATGGTTCCCAGGACGAAACCCATCTGAATACGATTTCACACACCTACACCCAGGCTGGAACTTTTTCGGTAACGGTCAGGCTCTATGATTACACAACCGGGGAACTGTTGGGGACGGCTACAGGAACTGCTGTTATCGGTGATGCCGCAGGCTTGTTGTCGGCTCTCTATCAATTCCGGAATATCCGTTTCACCATTAGGGCACAAGTGAAAACAACAGTCGAAGATTATACCGACAATAACTTTGGTATCAGCAACGAAATTCCCTTGTCGGGTTTGCCCGAATATTCCATTGAATGGAGCGGAGCCAGTTTCAAGGTGAACTACGATTGGTCGTACGACAGTTTTGGCAGTAACGAACCCGTCCACCAGACAGGCACCTATAACGGAACCTTATCGGCCGACGGCCGGACAATCACTTCGCTCGAAGCAGAAGAAACGAAGACCTATACCCGGGAGAATGAAATCTATTATCGCAAGGCAATTGTAGCCAATATTCCGGTAGAACCCTGGACCTTGCCGGATTCGGAAGATATTGAATTCAAGGTGAATGGATCATCCATCGGATCGAATATTTCCTATTACGAAACCCGTGAGGAATACAAGTCTTATCTGACAGGAGAAAGAGAGGTAGTTAGTTCGGTAGGTATCCGTTTTGATGAATGGTCGGAAATCGTCATCAAATTTTATAATTACTGATCTTTCATGACATGATTATGAAAAATATTTTTGAGAGATATTGAATTAAAAACAAATATTCAAGCTGAAAGTATGAAGCAAAGAATCGATTTATGCTTTTTTAAACCCTGGTTCGTTGTTTTATTCGGATTGGCTTTTCTTCTCTCCTGCACCTCCTTTGATCCGGCTCCCAAACCCAGCCGGAACCTCGAAATTGGTGAAGAGGTTGAAATAGCCACACAAAGCATTCCCTCCGGCGGGGGAACGGTGTTGGTGAATGCCCCGGAGAGCGAGATTGACGGGATGGAAATCATTGTTCCACCGGGCAGTTATAAAGCCTCGCGTACGTTTAAAATCTCAACGGCGCCCATTACCAGCGACAAGCTGGGGGCGAATTTCAACCCGCTTACCCCGGTCATCCAGGTTGACAATGGCGGAGGGTATGCCGAAACCCCCATGGAGGTGACCATCCCGGTTACCCTTCCTGAAGGGGAGTTTCCTATCGGGTTTTTCTATAACGAGATATCAGGCTCGCTGGAGGGCTTGCCCCTGTTAAATTATTTTTCCACATCGGTTACCGTGCTTACCCGCCATTTTATGAGCGAGAGCGAAATCCGCAGCGAATGGGACGAAAATCTGAAAGGTGCACCCCTTGCCATGAATGCTTCGGCCAATATGCTGGTCGCTTCCGTCAATGTGAATGATTTGGAACGAAAATCCATCATCGAATCAGGTTTTATTCCGGGTACCGACGACTGGGAATTCACCAACCTGGGATCATATAAAGCTCCCCACGGGCATTGTGCCGGGCAAAGCATGACGGCTATGTGGTATTACTATGAGAAAAAGCTGAATAAGGAACCCGCCCTTTTTCACCGCTTCGACCTGCTGAACGATAAGCTCAAACCTTCGTTCATGTGGATGGACAATCCACTAGGGTATCGCTTTTCATCGGTTATTCAGAACGATTTCAATTTTGACGGGTGGATTAACAGCCTCTGGATGCAGTCGTATATCCCGGAACTGACTTTCAAAACGTTTGCAGCAGCTATGTTCGTGACCGGACAGCCCCAGTCGGTGCTTATACGTAACAGCCAGGGCGAGGGCGGCCATGCCATGATTGTTTACAAAGTGGATTATAACGGGGGAAAGTTACACATTGCCGACCCTAATTATCCCAATAACCGCGATTTTAACACTGGGGTTGAATCCATCCGCACCATCACACTTGAAAACGGGGCGTTTAAACCTTACCTGATCGGGCTAAGCGCTCAATCCAATTCGCTTTCGATGGATGAGATCGGCTTTGCCGGGAAAACGTCTTACATTTCCTGGGGACAGATAGGGAAACGATACAGCGAGGTTCTCGACAGCACCATCGGGAACGTGGCTCCGAATACCTTCCCGGCATACACAATCCGTTTCTTGAGTGCGAATTCAGGGTGGATGGAACTGAAAGATAATACGGTTTTCGATAACGATTCAATTTTTCTGTGGGTCGAGGATCACAAAACCGGATACAGTTATAACATTGGTGGAAAATGGTATTTCGAATTTGATGCGTTTAATGAAAAAGGAGAAAAAATTGATATTGACAGGAATTTAAAAGATGACCTGATTATTCTGAAACCCGGGCTCAATAAAATTGGAATTTTTGTTCATGTAAAATATTCCAACAATGCTGGAGGCTTTGTCGATTTCAAATGGGTCAATATTGTATTTTCAAAACTAAAAATAGAGCCCGATCCCATTTTGGAAGAACCCGGTAAAAGGGTTAAGTTAACGGTCCGTTCGTGGGGAACAGCGCCTGCACGGGCAAAGTATGTGTGGAATTTTGGCGATGGCACTAAAGAACAGACGGTGAACAGGGACAGTACGGTACAGCACACTTTCGCGAATGAAGGCCTGTATGATGTAACAGTTACCCTGTACAATGCACAGACCAATGAACAGGTGGGCATGGCCAAGGCAAATGCTTATATTGCCAAACCCACCGACTTCTCAAAATTCAATGCCATACAGTTTATCGGCGATTTTGGCGTTTTGCATCCCGACGGATATTACAATGCCGGATCGTTTTATAATTTTTATATCCGGGACTTAAATTGGTACCGGACAACCTTTTCCTACGAAGCAGAACAAGGACATCCTTTCACATCGAGTGGATCAAAATCGGAAATAAAGATTAAAGTTTCCGGAGAGGTTTCGAATGATCTTACAAAGCTGATTCGGGTTGAGTTCGAATGCAACCGGAAAGAATATTCCGATTGGGCCTTATATAACGAGCAAGATCAGATCGTCAGTTTTGCCAATGTGCCGGTACAATCCACAAACGATAAGAAAGTAACCTTCTTTATGGATGCTGGTGCCGCCATGCAAAGCATGGTCCAATCTTCGGTGTCGTTCTGGAGAACCGGAGAGGGCTATCTTTATGAGCAGAAGCCTATCTCCGAATTCTGGTCCGATGTACAGATTATTTTTTCTGAAATTGATTTCTAATAATTTTTATGAACGAAAATGCGATTAAGAATGAATAGTACAGTCCCCGGTTTTTTATCATTTTTTCTGTTTGCCGTTGCCTGCACCTCCTTCGATCCGGCTCCCAAACCCAGCCGAAACCTTGAGATTGGCGAAGAAGTGGAAGTGGCCACACAAAGCATCCCCTCCGGCGGGGGAACGGTGGTGGTGAATGCCCCGGGCAGCGAAATCGACGGGATGGAGATTGACGTGCCGCCTGGAAGCTATGCCTCATCGAAAACCTTCAAAGTAACCACTTCGGAAATTACGAACCATCAGCTTGGGGAGTATTTTAACCCGATAACCCCTTTAATTCAAATTGAAAATGGTGGTGGATATGCCGATAGTGTGATGACCGTGACCATTCCTATCACCCTTCCCGAAGACCATTTTGCCATGGCTTTTTATTACGATGAGGTGACCGGCAGTCTCGAGGGAATTCCATTGCTTGAGCTTACCCCAACCTCGATCACCTTTGCTACGCGCCATTTTATGCCGGCCATGGACCTGCATTTTAACGAATCAACGACCAAAGGTTCGCCCTTGAGTTTCAACGCATCTTCCAATGTTTTGATCAGTTCCATTTCCGAGAGCGTACTGATGGGTAAATCAATCATCTCAACAGGTTTTAAACCGGGTACCGATGATTATGAATTTACAAATTACGGCTCATATATTTGTCCCGGGGGCCATTGTGCCGGGCAGAGCTGGACCATGATGTGGTACTATTACGAAAAGAGCCTGAATGGTGCTTCTGCATTGTTCAGCCAGTTTGATGCTTTGGATAACCTTTGGCAGGACAACCCCCTTTACTATCGGTTTGCTTCAGTTGTTCAACGTGAACAAGAAGCTGGTTTAGTATTTAAAACACTTGCAAAGATGATGAATGACCAGGAATATCATCATATAAGCTGGAAAGCATTTGCTTTGTCGATGTTGTTAACCGGTCATCCACAGTATGTATTACTTGAACGGGCCGATGGCCGTCACGCTATATTAGCCCACAAAATTTCCATGACCGATGGAATTCTGTACGTAACTGATCCCAATTATCCCGGACAGGAAAGGCAGATCAAATTTGTAAACAACAAGTTTTCACCCTATAACACCATGCAAAATGCCAATGAAAATGATCCAACTCCTTATACTGGTATTGGATATGAGGCAGTCACAGCTATTGTAGAATGGGACAAGATTACGCAGCGTTATGCACAGGTTTTGGACAGCACGATCGGGAATGTGGCTCCCAATACGTTTCCCGAATATACGATATGGGTTAAAGATCAACCAGACAAAAAACTAGAAAATAACTTTGTGACAGACAAGGATACGTTTCGATGCATTGTTGAATGTCCTGTTGCAACCAAATTCTGGATCGATGAAGGAAAAAAGAAAATACAGTTCGACTTTTTCAGTAAAAACGGAGATAAGATCGGTGTGTATGAAGGCAGAGGGAAAAGCTACTTTCTTTTAAAACCGGGATTGAATGAAATGGGAATTTACATTTATTCTTCTCTCGATGGGAGAACATATGAAGATGGGAGTTTCATTCCCTATTTCATTGACTTTAAATGGTTCAAGGTTTATTATTCCAAACTGCAGATCGATCCCGACCCCATCGTGGCCGAGCCCGGCGAGGAAGTGGAAATAACCGCCCGCTCGGGGGGCACAGCACCCGACAACGCCCGCTATGTGTGGAATTTCGGGGATAAAACCAAAGAAGTGACGGTAAAAAAGGACAGTACGGTAACACATCGCTTTGCAAAAGAAGGCGATTATACGGTCACTGTGGAGCTATACGACGACGATACGGATAAACTTCTGGGATACGTTGCGGCCGAGGCCAACATTGCCAACGGGATTCTCAGCCGCTTAAAACGGTATCAGTATGTTTCGATCGATTTCGGAGGCGATTTCATCGGGAATAACGAAAGTGTTACCTTAAGCTCTCTTTCCATAGACAACAGTCCCCCCTGGGGCTCTTCGCTCAGTTACCCCATCGAATGGAGCGGGGCTTCTTTCCGTGTCAGTTTCCAATATAACGGAGAACTCTTTTCGGGAGAAAAGTATGTAACCAATGGTTCCATCCAATGCACTCTTTCTGCCAATGGCTTGAAGATTGTCAGTCTTTCTGCCAATCAGTTAACTTCTTATCCCGAAAGTAAGGATGTTTTCACCAAGAACATCTCCCTGAGGGACCTCACGTATGATCCATCGTACACCTACGATGAATATAATCCGCGCTTTAGCAACGAAGGGCCTTCGGTTAGTTCGAACATTGTTTCTTTTGTTACTCAATGGGAATTTATCGATAGCGACGGAAACCCGTTTACCCTGGTCAGCCAGTCGTGCGATTATTCGAATCCCGAAGATGAACCGTATCTTTACGTTACCTTCTCAGGGGAAAAATAGAAAGTAAAAAAATTGGATTTTAAATAATAGTGTTATGAAAAACAGTTTATTGGTCATCTTCTTTCTTGGCTTCCTGATCCAGGGATGCACGTTCGACAACCAGTCGGTAGTGAAAAATGTAGTGGATGCATTCAATACAGGAAATGCATCCTCCGTTCAAAAGTCGTTTGCCAGCGATTTTTTGTTTGGGGAAGGAGCGGGAAAGATGGAGAGCGGACAATTTCTGCAACTCATGGATAGTTTGCATGGAGAAGGATACCAGGTTACGGACTCCATCGTGTCGGTAAGCGATTCCTTAATCGTATCGGTATTGACCGTTTCCACACCCGAAGATCTTTCTCTGGATGTAAAGCCCTTGCGGAAATACGAAGTGGGGTGGTATTTTTCAAAGAAAAAGGTCCACCAAATCCGGATTGCCGGAGACGAAGCAAATAATGCCGCGTACCGCAAAGCGCTTAAGAAAGCACGTGCCCCCTTTGAACAATGGGTGGAAGAAAAAAAGGCCACAGGCGATGCGCCAAAAAAGGTTTCAAAGCCAAAAACTGAGAAACCTAAAGAGGAAACAAAAGCCAGTGATTCAGAACTTCTGGATGAATACGCGAAGCTGACTCCCGAGGAAAAAGAAGCCGTGCAGGTCCGGGCTGCCCTTTCCGGCGTTTTCTTCTGCAGTAAATGTTATTTTGAAAAACTGGTTTTTTTAAACGATACGGAGGTGAATGTGTATGATTCCATCCTGGGTATAGCCGTAAAATACACCTTTTCGGTTAAGGGGAAACTGGTCACCATTAAAAAGGATAAAAAGGAATTTGTTTTTGAACTGGTCGACTGGGAGACCCTGATTGGTAAGACGAAGGGAGCAACCGGAGAGTACAAGAAGTTACGTGAGAATAAGGAGAGCAAGTGAGAACAGCATAAAGGTTTCATGATATGCGGGATAGCTTGCAGTCAAAACCGGTTTTCGGCCCATCCTTCGTTTCGCTTGCATAAGGGGGTCGTATTATTCATCAGGATATGTTACCCGGATAAATTATTCTGAGCATTTGGTTTTTTGCAATTGCAGTTGATTATATGTATTTAAAAAGTTAAATTGGGAATGAAATATGTTTTAAAAGTATGTTTTTTATCACTAGATTTCAATAAAATAAAAATGAATAATTGACAAATAATCCATTGATATGTGCTAATTTTAATTCCTGAATCCTATATTATTCAATAAATTTTCAGGGATTTAAAAGATTATTCTAATGGATTATTGCGATGGGAAAAGGTGTCATTGGGCGAATTCGTTTTGCCTGCATTCCGATGTTTTTTTCTGTTTTTTTCTATTCCTGTACTTCATTCGATTCCCCGCCTAAACCAAGCCGGAATCTTCAGATTGGTGAAGAAACCGAGGTGGCCCGGCAAACGGTTTCGCCTTCGGGAGGTTCTATACTGGTTGATTCACCGGGCAGTGAGGTGGATGGTATGAAAATTGAAGTTCCTGCAGGGAGTTATACAACTTCCAGGACATTCCGGATCACAACAGCCCCCATTACCAGTCATAACCTGGGGGAATACTTTGTTCCGGTAACGCCCGTTATCCAAATTGAAAACGGGGGAGGGTATACTAAAAAACTCATGAAGGTAACCATTCCGGTAACGGTTCCCGATGGGGAAATTGCCGTTGGTTTTTTGTACCATGAGATTTCGGGGACACTTGAAGGATTAAATGTGGTGCGGGAGTCAGCCGGATCGATAACTGTGGCTACACGGCACTTCATGAGTGAGACTGAGATACGCAGGGGCTGGGACGACAACCTTAAGGGCGCTCCGCTGGCCATGAACGTTTCGGCCAACCTGATTATTTGCTCGGTAAAGGAGAGCATCCTGGAAAGCAAACCGATCATCAGTTCGGGCTTTACCCCGGGAGTTGATGACTGGGAATTCATCAATTACGGTTCTTACCTTGAGCCAGGCGGACATTGCGCCGGGCAAAGCGTCACGGCCATGTGGTATTACTTTGAAAAAAAGCTTGCGGGTGAAGCTGTTCTCTATCACCGCTTTGATTCATTAAATAAAAGAGAAACACCCCAATTTATGTGGATGGATAACCGACTGGGATACCGGTTTGCTTCGGTCATTCAAAACGACTTCAAGTTCGACGGGTGGTTTGATCGACTAGATACCCTGACAAAATACCCCGAACTGGTTTTTAACAGCTTTGCCGCTTCGATGCTGGTCACAGGAGAGCCTCAGCTGGTACTTATTTGCAGCAGCAAAGACTCAACCGGGCATGCCATGATCGTGTACAAGGTTGATTACGCAGGGGGTGATTTGTACATAGCCGATCCGAATTATCCCAACAACCACGACAACAGCGGAACAGCTGTAAACCGGATGATTAAATTCAGAAATGGAAATTTTCTTCCTTATGAAACCGGCCTGGTAGCGGGTGCTGATTCAAAGTCGATGGACCGGATTGGATATTTTGCAAAAACGGCCTACATCGACTGGAGCCAGATCGGTAAACGGTACAACGAGGCAGTGGCCGGAACAATCGGAAATACGGGAACAGCAACTTTCCCTGCTTATACCCTATGGGTGAAGGATGATACGGAAAAGGAAATGGAAAACAACCTGGTCATTGATTCGGATTCATTAAAGTGCAGGGTGGAATGTCCAACGGCAGAGGTTACTATCAAAGAAGGAGGACGAAGTTTCCTGGATTTTCAAATGTTCAATAAAGAAGGTGACCGTGTCGATTATGAATATGAAGGCTTGAAAACCGTGAAATATACGCTTTTGAATCCGGGATTAAATACCATCGGATTTTATGTTGCCGGACCGCGGAATAAAGATGTTAATAGTCCGGCGTACATCGATTTTAAATGGGTCAATGTATACAACTCCAAACTGAGCATCAGCCCCAATCCCATAAAAGGCGAACCCGGAAAGAATATTGAAATTACCGCTGTAAATTCCGGATCCGGTCCGCAAAAGGCGCGGTATGAATGGAATTTCGGGGATAAAACAAGTGTGGTAAAAGTTAAAAACAAGAATACGGTTACCCATAAATTTTCAAAAGAAGGTACTTATACGGTTAAGGTAGAATTGTATGACGATGCTACAAATAGCCTTTACGGAGTGGCCACTGCTCCGGCAAACATTGTAGCTGCAGGAACTGGTCTGATGGTGGACCTTACAAAGTGTAAATATATCCTGGTTCTTCTTCAGGCCAAAGCCGTTTCAGATAATGACCGATTCGGAATTATGTCGCCTCAAATGTGGAATTATGATGGTGTTTACGATGCGAACAAAGTCATACCGGAAAACGAACTGGTATGGAGCGGGACAACTTTTACTGCAAATTACAGCTATGATTATGGTTATGGCCCGATCAAAGGTTCAATCACAGGCGAACTTTCCAGCAACGGCAGAATGATCAAAACCCTTACGGCAAGCCAGACGTTCGAACGCAGTACGGATAATATGGGAGGTTCCTATTCCGGGGAAGGTTCCGAAATGGAAGAACTATCTATTGTGAATTTGCCTTATTATTCAAGTAATTCTAAAGACAAGGAATATGAATTTAAAAATGAAGGACCGTCGGTTCAGTCAAATGTTCTAATAGCAAAACATACCTATCAGTTTATTTTTTCCGATCAGTCTGAAACATGGGTGAATATTCAAAGTATCCTTTATAACAGTACGGAACCAGAACCATTGTTAATGGTAAGTTTCTCCGAAACGTATTAACAAAATGGAAAATCTAAATGAAGTAATTCAAAATAACTTTCTGGTTTACATGAATTAAAACGAAAGGCAATGTATTTTAAATAGAATTATTACACACAAATACGATGGGAAAAAGGATCATTGGGCGAATCCGTTTTGCCTGCTGTTTGATGTTTTTTTCATTTCTTCTTTATTCCTGTACTTCGTTTGATCCCCCACCTAAACCAAGCCGGAACCTCCAGATTGATGAGGAAGTAGTGGTTGCGGAACAAACCATTCCCTCCTCGGGAGGAACCATTGTAGTCAGTTCGCCGGGCAGCGCTGCCGACGGGATGGAAATTACTGTGCCACCGGGTAGTTACGCAGATTCACGCACATTCATGATTTCCACTGCAGAAATTACTGCCGATAAGCTGGGACAATATTTTAATCCCATTACCCCTGTCATCCAGGTTGAAAACGGGGGCGGGTATGCTGAAACCCCTATGCAGGTGACCATCCCCGTTGCTATTCCTGAAGGGGAATTTCCTGTTGGCTTTTTCTACAACGAAATATCGGGCGCCCTGGAGGGTTTGCCCCTGTTAAGTTATACCCCCACTTCGGTAACCGTGCTCACCCGCCATTTTATGAGCGAGAGCGCTATCCGCAGCGACTGGGATGATATGAAAGGAGAGCCCCTTGCTATGAACGCATCAGCAAATATGCTTATCAGCACAATTAAAGAAAGCCTGCTTGAAAGCAAGCCAATCATTAGCTCAGGCTTTTCACCAGGGGTAGATGACTGGGAGTTTACCAACCTCGGTTCTTATATCTCCCCCGGAGGGCATTGTGCCGGGCAAAGCATGACCGCCCTGTGGTATTACTATGAGAAAAAACTGAATGGCGAATCTGCACTGTTTCACCGGTTCGACTTACTGAATGACAAACTTAAACCCTCTTTTATGTGGATGGACAATCCCCGGGGGTATCGCTTTTCATCGGTCATCCAGGAAGATTTCAATTTTGATGGCTGGATCAACAGCCTCTGGATGCAGTCGTTTATCCCGGAACTGACTTTCAAAACGTTTGCAGCAGCCATGCTGGTCACGGGCGAACCCCAGTCGGTGCTGATCCGCAACAGCCAGGGGCAGGGCGGGCATGCCATGATCGTTTACAAAGTGGATTATAAGGGAGGAATTCTCCACATTGCCGACCCAAACTATCCCAATAACCGGCATCATAGCACGGGCGTGGAATCGATCCGGACCATCAACCTCGAAAACGGTTCGTTTAAACCCTATCTGATTGGACTGAATGCGCAGTCTAATTCCATTTCAATGGACCAGATTGGCTATGCAGGAAAAACATCCTATATTCCCTGGGGACAAATCGGGAAACGCTACAACGAATTAATCGACAGTACGATTGGTTCCGTTAACCCAAATACATTTCCTGCATACACCATTTGGGTAAAGGGTGAAAACAAACAAGAACTGTATAATAATTTTATCAGTGAGAAAGATACTTTTCGCTGTTATGTGGAATGTCCTACCGCTGAAGTTGGTTTTAATGTGGCGGGTGTAAAGAGGATAACTCATCAGATGTTTGATATCAATGGTAAAATGATCGCCGTTTATGAAAATAATGCTGAAAACTATACCATATTAAAACCCGGATTGAATAAAATCGGATTTTATATAATTGGATGGAAAAACGGACATCTGAGCTCCGATGGAAGTACCTACAATCCGCTTTTTATCGATTTTAAATGGTTTGATGTAAATTATTCAAAATTAAAAATTGCACCCAATCCCATTTCTTCTGAACCCGGTGCAGAAGTTGAAATGAGTGCTATATTAAGTGAAAACCTTCCCGCAAATGCAAACTATATCTGGAATTTCGGAGATAATACACCTGAAAAAACCGTTGTAGATAACAATGTAGTGACACATACCTACAAGGAAGAAGGAACGTACCAGGTAAGGGTAAAACTCTATCAGGGAAAAACCAAACTTGTTGCTGAAGCAACAGCCACGGCCATTATTCTGGGGAAAATGGGCGAGCCTGAAATAACCCGAATCTCGCCCGACAGCGCTATTGGTGAGCAAGTTGTTACAATAATTGGGAAAAATTTCGGGAATGAACAATATGAGGGGTATGTACAAATCTTTTATGGCGAAAAAGTGGAAATTGTGTCGTGGAGCAATGAACAGATTATGATCAAAATTCCACTTAAAGCCAAAGACCTTATAAGCATTGCTGTAATACGTAAAACCCCCGGCGATGCTTATGAAGTTTCATGCAGTTTTTATGGTTATAAAATCTATCCTGATGTTATGGTTACACTTAAAAGGGTAGATAAAATGGGGTATGTTGTTGGTGGAACCTTTATTAATCAGTATGGAAATGAAAGAGATGCCACAGCTGGTGCAGTGTATTTTGATCCAAATCACATGCTCAAATTTAACGGATTATCGTTCGATTATACCGGTTCCGATACTCTGGACAGAACTTCAGGCGAAGAAATTTTCTATAAGTATAATATCCATTTGACGGTATCAGGCGGTGGTCAATCCATAACCGGAACCCTTGCCTATACAGGTGAAAACAGGAGTATATCTCCGACAATATATTATAACCAGGAAATTGAAGTAGTGAATATGAAACTGAGTGGATTCACTCACGAAAGAGTCGAGTTTGCTTTTACCGAGGCAGAAGGCAAAAGCGTTATCAGTTCCTTTTTAGACGACGGAGGCTGGGGATGGGATAAATACGTAGATTTTAAAACGGCAAGTGGACGCATATATTTCTACCAAAAAACATGGTAGATACGGATCATTTCAGAAAGAATACCAATTACTGATCTCGTTCATGAGGGTCTGTGATCAGTGCATGCAAATTATGAATTTGCATGCACTGTCCCGATTCAACAGGAAGTGGAAATACTATTGCTGAACCGATACCAAAACTGATTTGGTACAGCCAGAAGCTGTAATCTGCAGAATATAGCTGGCGCTTTTATACGAAGTAAGATCCAACAAATATTCTGTGTCAAATGTATCGGAATACAACAGTTTACCCGTAAGGTCAAGTACTTTTAGCGTACTGTTTTTTTCTCCTGATTTAATATTGAATGTTCCTTTCGATGGATTAGGCCATACCGAGAGCATAGAGGAAGCAATATGATCGACACCAACTTCCGGAATAACATTAATGGTTAAAGTTCCTGTAATTCCCGAACCATCTTTTGCTGTGGCAACAACGCTAACCTCGCCTTCGGCAAGCCCTCTCAATAAACCCGAAGAGGTGATTGTGGCACGACCGGTTCCGTTAACTACCGACCAGACAATTTCCTTATTGCTGGCGTTGGCGGGTTCAATGCTCGCTTCCATCCGCAGGGTATCGTATTTGGCCACTTCGGTCGATGGAGCGCTAATTGTAATAGAGGAAACCGATACAAAGCCGGCAATGATCACCATTTCTTTCGAACCGGTAACGCCCGATCCATCCTTTGCCGTTGCCACAACCGTAACCGAACCTGCTCTGACACCGGTTAACATTCCCGAATTGTTTATGGTTGCTTCTCCGGAACCGTTTGTAACCGACCAGTCAACCTCCTGGATATCGGCATTAAAGGGGGCAACTTTTGCAGTAACCTGCAGCGAGTCATCTTCTAATACCCAGTTGTTTGTAGCGCTGAGTGAAATAGAACTAACCGGTATGGGCGGAGTAAGATCTACCCATTCCAAGTTGTCGAGCAGGATATCAAAGTTATCCAATCTGTCGTTCCATTGTCCTATCTGAAAAACAAGGTAATAGGTGCTTCCATAAGGTACATTGCTTTCTATGTCTATTTGTCCTTCATACCGGCAATATAAGTCCTGGATATTCCCGTTCAGCCCGGGGCCACAACCTCTCCAGGTATTTATGGCCATAATGTATTCCACCTCAGAATCGGAAGTGGGTTCAACCGTACTTAAGCCAATTTCAATCCAGAAGTTGGACACGCTGTCAAGTGTCATATCTCTGAAAGCCGCGTTGACAGTATACGTTCTTCCTCCGGTAACTTTTACCGGCCGGTATAACCTGCAATTGGATGCGAGTCCGTTTCCTGCAACTTCTGAAAGGATTTCACCCTGTATCCTCAGGCATCCACCTTCACCTGTTGCCGGTATCGAATCGGTGTAATTGAACGTGAAAGTCAGTTGTGTTTGTTCGTTGCTAAAATCAATAATTGACCATAACGATTCGTCTTCCATGTCGGCAGGGTTTGTCGACTGTGCCGAACACATAACCGAACCAAGGATGAATGCTGTAACAATGAGAAGTAGCTTATTCATTTTATCATTCTATTTTATGAGTTTCTATACTTTCTGTTCCCAAAAACAAAAGTTTGAACTATGATTTTGGATTTTTAACAAATGTACATTATTTATTTTTTTGGACAACGGATGTTCCTATTCTTGTCTAACGTATTCATTGTCTCTGTTCTGTTTGAGTTTTTCCCGTTTTCTCTGATAGGATTCGTATTTCTGCAACGGAATTTGCTGCTCATTTCTTAAATTTGAAGGAATCAGAAAAGCAACTATGTTGGAGAGGTATATTATCGGGTTGATCCTGTTTATCGGCTTTTCGCCGGCTGGTTTCGGGCAGGTCGATCCCGTGCAAAAGATTGTGGAACGGGTTTCGGGCGATTCCATTTTTTACCATATCGGGCGCCTTCAGCAAATGAACCGTTTAGCGCCGGCAAACGACCGCACCTGCACGCAATACCTGCTGGAAACCATTCGCCGCTATGGTGTGGATTCGCTGTACCTGCAGGAATTCAACGCCGATTACCGCGGAACCTTTAGCATGGGACTGCCCAATATTGTCGCCATCCGGAAAGGATCGCTCTACCCCGATTCGGTGTTCGTATTGGGCGCGCATTACGACGCCGTGAACTGGAACTCCGACGAAGGCTATACCCAGGGGCCCTGTCCCGGGGCCGACGACAATGCTTCGGGTACATCCGGAATCCTCGAAATGATGCGGTTAACAGGCGATTGGGATTTTCAGAAAACGGTGATGTTCGTATTGTTTGGGGGCGAAGAATTTGGCCTGTTGGGGAGTGAATATTTTGTATCCGTCGAAACGCGAAATGGCACAAATATTTATGCCATGCTAAATTTTGATATGATTTCCCATGATTTATATGAAGGCGCACATTGCGTGATGATTATAAATGACCGTATTTCCCGGAACCTGGCCCGGACTTTCATCGCCACACTCGAACGATACACACCGGATCTGGAATACATGGAGCAGGAAACG
>DAIMEA010000033.1:0-15733 GCA_036725585.1 Prolixibacteraceae bacterium
GCGGCGGACTCTTTGTAGCGCAACGCGGCAGGAACGAGGCGAAAGCCGCATCGCGGCGGACTCTTTGTAGCGCAACGCGGCAGGAACGAGGCGAAAGCCGCATCGCGCGACCTCTTTGTAGCACGCCCGAAACAACACGACATCCAAGCCGCGTAACGGTGACCTATTACTTTGTGCAACCAGACGATTCCTGAACACACAGGATCTGGCAAATCGAAAATCGGGAAACCATGGGATCATGTCCCTTTTTTTCTGTAAACGATTACATGATGTGCATTTCAATCGAAGATCCCAATATAATATATGAAAATAAACGGTGCATTTCGAAAAAATCAATTACTTTTGAGGACATTCGTATTTCTGTAATGTGCTGTTATTATTACTGATTTGAGATTATTCGAAAAGAATGTCACAATAATTCTTTTTCGAAAATATGCCATTCAAATCATGAAACCTGCAACCGGACAGAAATCGTTCCCATACCGATGATCCGATTAAAAATGAGGATTTCGGAAAAAACAAATAGTTATAAAACAATGTCTTACTGGCTCATAAACAAATCTAACTCCACATGATACGCTGACGTCGAAAAAAGCAAAATTTAAAAAATAATTCATATTGTAAACGTTTTCATATGTTCAAAAAGTTTCGAATAGGATTGTTACTTGCAATGGCAATTTCGGGTGTCTCTGCACAAACCCCGGCATTTCCAACAGCCGAGGGATATGGGATGGGATCACGGGGCGGTCGTGGCGGAAAGGTTGTGGCGGTAACCACGCTCGAAGATGATGGAACAGGCAACCTGCCTGGGAGTTTGCGCTGGGCACTAAAACAACATCCCGGTGACCCCATCACCGTGGTTTTTCGGATTTCCGGGATTATTGACCTGAAAGGCGTCGATTTGCGCAGTAAACGAAACTATGTTACCCTTGCCGGTCAGACAGCACCGGGCGATGGGATTTGCATCCGTGGGGCAAAATGCAATTTCGGCGGCTCGACCAACCTGGTTATTCGTCATTTGCGCTTTCGAATCGGCCTAAAAGAACTGGAAAACGATTCGACCGAATTCATTCCGGGAGGCTCGATCGGAATTGAAAATGCCAGCAACTGGATCATCGATCATTGCACCTTCGGCTGGTCGGGCGAAGAAAACATGACCCTGTACGACAACACCCTCACGACTGTACAGTGGTGCATCGTTCATGAAGGTCTGTACGATTCGGGCCATGGGAAAGGAGCCCGCAGTTACGGAGCGCAATGGGGCGGACAAACCTCGACCTACCACCACAACCTCCTGGCTAACAATGTAAGCCGAACCCCCCGCGTGAACGGAGCCCGCAGCAACGATACCCACGTGCTGATGGATTATGTGAACAACGTGAACTACAACTGGGGTAAATCCAACTCCTGTTATGGTTCCGATATCGACGCCAAAGGAAAAACACACCGGCTAAACATGATCAACAACTATTATAAACCCGGACCTGCCCGGCCCGGGACCTCCTCGTCGTTTTTCACCCAGGCTTCGTTTCACGGAGAACAAACCACGGCAAAAATCGCCCAATTTTATATGGCCGGGAATTACATGGAAGGTTCGGCCAACTCTTCGTTAAACGATAATAACTACCTCGGGCTCGATACCAGCGCTTATGCGGCAAAAGGCATCGGGTTGTCGGCTATGATTTCACCGGTTCCGTTCGATGTTCCCTACCGGCTAAATACGGAAACGGCACAGGAAGCGTACGATCATGTACTGGAAGGAGCCGGCGCCTTTCCCCGCGATGCCGTCGACCGGCGAATAGTTGAGGAAGTCAGGACCGGGACCGTGCATTTCAACGGACGTTTTAACAATTATGCCCTTAGCGGGATTATCGACCAACCCTCCGACGCGGGAGGATATCCGGAATACCAAACATACAATACGATAACCGACAACGACTCCGATGGGATGGACGATGCCTGGGAAACAGCAAACGGGTTGGATCCAACCGATCCCGACGACCGGAACAGGTATGTACAATCAGGCTATACCTGCCTGGAAGTGTACTTAAACAGCCTGGTAGGCGAAGATATAGCGCTCGATTTCACCCTGTCGGAACGAAAAGTGCACGACTTCCTGGTAGCCAAGGACGGAACAGGCGATTTTTCAACGATCAACGAAGCCATCGATGCCGTTCCTGACGACGGGAAACGCTATTCCATCTTTATCAAAAAAGGAATATACGAAGAAAAAGTGTTTGTCGGCAACCGGTGGAGCGAATCGGGTAAAATCATCAGCATGGTAGGCGAGCATACCGACAGCGTTGTGATTTCCTGGAACGATTACAACGGGAAACAAATCGATTACCCCGGGAAAGGAACCATTACCGCCGACGGAATGACCTGTCCGACCATGACCGTGACCTCCCCCGATTTTTACATGGAAAACATCACCGTGAAAAATCCTTCCACACAGGCACAGGCGGTGGCTTTGTACCAGTGCGGCGATCGTCAGGTATTGAAAAACTGTAAAATACTTGGCAACCAGGATACCCACCGAACCAAAAAAGGGAAAAGGTATTTCTTTTTCCGTTGTACGATTGAAGGGGGAGTCGACTTTATCTATGCCGGGGGAACCTGCTACTTTTATCAGTGCAACATTGTGAGTAACCGAGGCGGCTACATTACTGCGCCCGAGGATATCACCTACACGTCAACCCTCCCGACCGGCGAAAAGCTCCGGTATGGATTTATCTTCAAGGATTGCGATGTACTCCCTGGCCCGGGCGTTGCCGACGGAAGCGTGTACCTGGGAAGACCCTGGGCCGTTGATTGTGGCTCCATTTTCATGAACTGCCGGCTGGGCAGCCATATCCACGAAAGGGGGTGGCAAACCTGGGACGGAAACGAGAAAAAAGCCTTCTTCGCCGAATACCAAAGCATGAACGCCGATGGTTCTTCACCGGTGGATGTTTCCAAACGGGTTGACTGGAGCGTTCAACTGACCACGCATAATGTAAACGACTATCTGCTCCTGTCAAAAATATTTGCCAAAGTTTCGACAACGCTTTTTGATCCGGCTCCCATTGTTGTTGCGCCCCTTGCCCCCGAATCGGTGGGAACGGATGGGAATGACCTGGTTTGGACGCCCGTAAATAATGCCACAGGCTATGTTGTTTATGCAAATGGCTCGGTAATCGGTTTCCGTAAAATGAATCGCTTCACCGACACACTTTCCCATTCAATTCCACCAACATACACGATAAAAACAATGGGGACGCTGGGAAATTTAAGCCGGGGAAACGGGGAAAGAGAAGACTTCTCCATAGAAAGCATCAACACGGCCATCAATACCCCACTCGAAACAACCGGTGTAAACGAAAGGGAAAGGAGCATCCTTCCCCGAATCGAAAACGGACAGATCCTCTTTGAGCGACCTTCGGACCTGCGTATCTTTACAATAACAGGCCGATTGCTCGCCAATATCCCAGAATGCACGCAATTCAACACACTCGATCTTCCTGCAGGATTCTATCTATTTTGGGGGGCTGATGATACGAACATTCCTTTTTCATTTAAAATAAGGAGATAACGGATGAAACGAGCATGGCAGTATCTACCACAAAAGGACATGTATAGCCTCTGCGAGTTCCATGCGGGCATACATCGATGTGCAATGTTATGCTCTTCGATCCAATAGGTAGTCAATAACTTAATAGAATTATTTACGCATGAAAAAAATAGATTGGCTTTTCGGCATCCTGCTCGGAATTGGATTCACCCTTCCCGGCAGATCTATGGCCCAGGAGTTTATACCGCTTTGGCCCGAGGGGAGCATGCCCAATTCGAAAGGCATGCAGCTTGAACGAATCGAGGAACGGGAAAGGGTAACTCAAATGGATGTTCCGGGGATGTACTCCTTTTTTACCTCGAAAGATGAAAATGCAGAATCGGCCGTGCTTATCTTTCCGGGGGGCGGGTACCATCACCTAACCTACAATAGTTCCGGCATACAACTGGCCAAATGGCTGAATACCCTGGGCGTAAACGCCTTTGTTGTCATGTACCGTTTGCCCTCTTCTCCCGATCTGGTTCAGCCGCACCTTGGTCCCCTTCAGGATGCTCAACGCGCGATAAAAATCGTTCGGGGAAAAGCCGGAAAATGGGGCATTCATCCCGAGAAAATCGGCGTCATGGGCTGTTCGGCCGGAGGACACCTGGCTGCCAATTTGTGTACCATCGGGGATGATTATGCCAACATCGGGGACGCTTTCGACACCTTAAGCTTCCGGCCTGCCTTCCAAATCCTTATTTCGCCGGTAATCAGCATGATGGAACACGTCCATACAGGAAGCCGTGCGGCCTTGCTGGGCGATCAACCCGGCGAAGAACAGATCCTATATTTCTCGAACGAATTCAATGCATCGCCGAACAGTCCGATAGCCTTTCTTGTTCATGCCGATAACGACACAGGGGTTAGTCCGCTAAACAGTGTGCGCTATTACCTTGCACTGAAAGAAGCCGGGGTGGAAGCCAGCCTGCATATTTTTCCGCACGGCAAACATTCCATCGCTCTGCGGAACAACCCGGGCTCGACCAACCTTTGGACCCATATTTGTGAAGCGTGGTTGCGGGAATACGGTTTTCTAAAACAAACTGGAACCCTGAAAAATTAATATGTCGAATCGGGATTAATGCTCTAACTATGCAGCGATTAATCCGGATTTCATTCAGAAAATGAAACGGTACAAATGTTAACCTACACGTTGCTTTCTTCGTTTATTTACCGGTTTCTCGATCGTTTTGAGGTCAGTTATACCAAAAGGGTACTCGTTGAAGCCATTCAATTGCTGGGAGAACTTTGGATTTACCTTGTTGCCGGGATTGTACTTTCCACCCTCATAAAAATGTATGTTTCGAAAGAAAAACTGGCTTCATTTTTTACCAGGAAACGTCAAAATCCGGGTATCGTTATCGCATCGCTCATTGGAATTATTTCCCCTTTGGGGAGTTACATCACGATCCCTATGTCGGCAGCATTGTTTGGGATTGGGGTACCCCTTCCGGCTTTGATGGCCTTAATGGTTTCTTCGCCCCTCATTAATCCCAATTTATTCGTACTCACGGCCGGGGCAATGGGAATGGAAATGGCCCTTTTGCGTACCTTTTCGGCTTTTGTTCTCGGTTGTTTTGCCGGATATTCGACCTTGTGGCTGGAAAAAAAACGACTTCTGCTTCCCGAACAGATTATTAAAAGCAACACTTACTTTTCACTCGAAGCTTTACCCCCGGGCACACCCAAAAAACCCATGAAGGATTTCCTCACCGAGCTGTACAAAATGACCCGGTATGTGGGCAAATACTTCTTCCTGGCATTGTTGGTTGCCTCCCTACTAAAAATTGCCGTAAATCCGAAGATCATTATTCGCCTCTTTGATCCGGATCATTTCTTATCCGTACTTTTTTCTACAGCCGCGGGAGTTCCGTTTTATGTTTGTGGCGGCGCGGCCATCCCCGTTGTGCAGCAGCTAGCCGAACTGGGAATGTCGAAAGGGGCCGCACTGGCCTTTTTTATCTCCGGCCCTATTACAAAATTATCCAACCTGCTTGTTTTGCAGGCAACATTCAAAGGAAGGGTTCTTGCACAATACCTGATTATTGGCATTGTGGGAGCGCTTTTCTTTGGCTTGCTTTACAACCGGATTGGATCGTAATTTTTAAACACGATGAAGAGAAAAAAAAGAATGGGATGGATCCTTTTTATCGCGGCATTAATCGCGGTAAGCTGGGATTTATCGACGGCCTCCCTGCAGGCAGAGCAGGGCACCTTCCGTTTCGAGTCGGAATTTGATGCGATCAGCGGAGCTACAACAAAGGTAGGACTGGTTACTTCCGACGATCCCGAACTCAGCCATCCCGTTGCCCGGAATGTGAACCCGGATGAAGCCCTGATTGAAGAAATGGTTCAAAAGGCCATCGATTTACAGGGTGGACTCGAATGGATTGTTGAAAAGGGCGATAAGGTCATGATTAAAGTGAACCTGGTTGGCACCGACAGTCCTTCGGGGCAGGGGGAAAACACCGATGTCCGCGTTGTAAAGGCCCTGATCCGCTATCTGGCCGACTTTACGGAAAACGATATTGAAATTGTCGTGGCTGAAGGAACAGCCCGTTCAAACGATAATCCCGACGATCCGAACAGTGTTTGGGGAAATTCGGGATACAGGGATTTACTCAGCGATACCGGCTTAGCAGGAATCAACCTGCGCCTGCTTAACCTGAACCAAACGGTTGACGACCTGATTGAAATTGACCTGGGCAGCGAAGGCACTTCCGCCAAACAAGGAAGCAAATACTATGTGCACAGGGAAGAAGTTGAAGCAGACGTGTACATTGCCGTACCGGTTTTAAAAATACACGACACCGGAATAACCAATGCACTAAAACTACAAATTGGGACTGCACCCGGTTGCTATTACGGTTATAATAAATTAAGAGGCACAACACTTTGCCCCGAAGGATTATACCACGATGTGGGGCAACGCCGATGGACCACCGAAGCCATTGTCGATTTAAGCAACATTGCCGATATCGATTTTGTTGTGGTTGATGCCATCATGTGCCTTGAGCTTAAAAAGACATACAGCGGAAGCAACCAGGTGCGTTTTAATACCATTTTAGCAGGCGCCGACCCTGTCGCGATCGATCATGTTGCAGCAAGGCTTATGGGAGTCAATCCCGATGATGTGGCCCATATTACTTTGGCCGAAAAAGTTGGCCTTGGAACCAACGATCCGGCAAAAATTACCGTGTTGGGCGTTCCTATCGACCAGGCAATGAAAAGGGTTAAAAAGAGCCAGGCCGAAGAAGGAAAGTTTGGCCAGTCGAACCGTACCTGGATCCTTTCACAGGCTTTTGAAGGAACAGATATTACACAGGCCTTTTTTGCCGATGAAGCCCATATACAGCCTAATCCCGGAGAAAACGGCTGGTCGGAACCGGTGTACTTTTTCGACGACCGAATTGACCTGTACAGTTATTATTCAGGGCAAAACAATATTGTTACGTATGCCTTTTCGTATTTTGACGCACCTAAAGACCAGCTGGCAGAGTTGTGGCTTGGCACGCACGAAGCGATGATCGTTTACATCAATGGAGCGGAAGTTTATAAATTTACATCGACAGCTTCTTATAGCGACGACGACAGGGGCGAAAAAAAAGGCACGATCACGATTAAAGAAGGGGAAAACACTCTTTTGGTGAAAACATTGAACAAGTTTGGCGATTACACATTTGCACTAAATATTTGCGAGGTTGAAGCGAATCCATACTATTTTGGGAACCGGGTCGACGGGCTTAAATTTTACACAACCAAAGCCGATACGACCACACAAAACACCGGAATGGGAGAGGACATTCATGATAATCCATTTCCTCTGAAATGTTATCCGAACCCTGCCCGGGAATATGCAACAATCCATTTTAACCTTAAGGAAGCAACCCATACCCGGCTCAACATGTACGACACAAGTGGAAGGTTGGTGAAAATCCTTTGTAATAAAAATCTTGCTTCAGGAAAACACACATTCACCTGGGATCTTTCCGACGCCTCCAACAATCGTGTCGGCCGGGGAACATATTTGTGCGTGGTGCAAACGGGAAACCAGAAACACAGTGTAAAAATTGCGGTTAAATAAAGACTATTTTCAAATTCTTTTCTTAAAAGGGATAATAAACAACCTTCGCCGATGATACATCCAACAGGTAAATCCCTTCTGCGGTTACCCTGAAATCAATCGATTCGGTACTCGTGCTAACGTGATGTTTGATCCCATCGTTTTCAATTGCTTCCCAGCCCGAATCGATCCGTTTCGACAGGTATATGTAGTTGCTGTCTTCTGAATTGCGGAAAGCAACATATAATTCATCGTTGAAGGTTTGAAGCACTGTTTGCAACATGTAGGGTAATGAACCGGCCGTGTCTTTCCATTCGCTTCCATTCCAGTATCTGACATACGATTTATTCGTATCCGATTCGGAACAGGCAATGAAGGGTTTATTGCCAAGCATTGCGATACTCATGCTTTGTATTTCTTCGGAAGCGCTGATATAGGTGTTGCACTTGACCCATTCCGATCCATTAAAGTATTGAACTATAGCTTTCCTCGATTTTTTATCGCTATATCCCACCTCGCGGTAATACACATACGGGACATTATCGTTCCCAACCGCCAGATGAATATGGGAGCACAGGGAATCCGAAAAACCCGGCGATCCGAGCGTTTGCCATGAACCGGAAACATATTTCTTTACCGTTAGTTTACCTGCCCCGTCAAACAGATCTTTTGTTTCAGAATAAGCAACATACAAATCACCTGATGGGCTGATTGCCAAATCGAATTCATCGTCACAATAGTCTTCAACAATTTCCCCGCTGATGCCTGACCAGTTCCCGTTTTCCCGTTTTACCATATCAATTTCGGGAAAACCCTCGACGTAGTGCATGTAAGCCGCATACAATACATCCTTGTGCATGTCGGTTTCAATGACGGAAACCATGCTGAAGAACTCTTCAATCGTGTATTGGGCCGAATCGGTAATCACAGCAGCATAGCCCTGCCCACCCCCTGTTTTTGAATACTGGGGCTGGTATAGCAGGTACGCGTTTCCCTTTGTATCGACTTCAAGGTTTTGATAAAAATAAAACCCCCAACCGGCATCTTCACGATTAACCTGAGCCAGGAATTTCCAGTTTGATTCAACACCTCCTTCATCATCAACAACTTCTTCATTTTCTTCTTCTTCATTCCCGGGGTTGTCATTTACCGGTATGTCGATGCACGACGGCAAAAAAAACAACAAAATCCACCCTGCTGCCCAAAAAGAAATTCGCTCCAACTTCATGATTATCTGTTTAAAAGTTAATTATTACCTTTCATTTGCTTTGTCAAAACGCAACAAATTCCACCCGGCGGTTTTGCGCTTTTTCTTCGGTAGTAGCATTCCCGGCTACAGGTTGGCTTTCGCCCCAACCTTTTGATTTTAAACGGCCAGAAGAAATTCCCATTTCGATAAGTTTATCCATTACTGCTTTGGCACGGGCTTCCGACAATTTCTGGTTCAGGGATTCGTCTCCATCACTGTCGGTGTGTCCTTCAACCGAGAAATTTAGTGTTGGATTATCATTCATCATTTTATACACATAGTTGAGTGTGCCCATCGACTCGGGTTTTATTGTCGCTTTATTCACATCGAAGCGTATCCCGTTTGTTACATACTTTCCCTCGGTCAGAATTTTATCGTACAATGGGACAGCGCCTTTGGCCAAACGTACATTTTTCACGAAGAGATTTTTGTTCTCTGAAGCATGGTTTGAGCTCAGGCTTATACCTGTAGGATTTTCTTCTATTGATGGAATGTTGATTAAGCGGACATCGTCCATATAAACCTTCAGGGCCCTTTTGTTAAACGATACAGAAATGTGCCTCCACTTCGATACCTTATCAACATTGCTACGTTCGGTATCAGGATACTGTTTTTCCGTCCCTTTACTGCTGAATGAGATTTTGTTAACATAGATATCGATATAGAGGTAGGGAAGTTTTTTCTGTTTTTTTGAATCGAAAAGATAGATCCGGTAGTTGCTGTTGAATACATCTTTTTCGAAATAGCAATTCAATTCGAGGGTGAATTCATCGGGCAGATAATCGCCGGGAGCTTCTTTGATTAATGGGACAATACCGTTGGGAAAATTGCCCGTTTCACGGATATAAATAACATTTTCTCCCTGGAATTGTGCATTTTCGACAGTTCCGGTAACCAGGTCCCATTTACCGGGAAATTCCCCGTTTTGTTCGTTCTCCTGATTGTCCTCGAAAATAATCTCGCTGCCCGGGAGAAAATCGAACCGGTTCCAATTAACCCCCGGGGGATTTGTTTCTACATTTTCCTGTGCAAAAACAGCTTGCACCGAAATATAAACAAACGAAAACAGAAGCAGTTTCTTCATTTTTTTTAGGGTGCAAATGAAAAGGAAAGAAATTATTGTCAACTGTAAAAAAGCGACAAAAAAAAAGGAAAAGAACCAACTATTTTCAAAGCAACTTTCCGGCAAAAGGATTTTTGAGCTGCAAGTATTCAAAGGGCTTTACACCGGTGAATTTTATGAAGTCTTTCTGAAAATGGGAGTAATCGTAGTAGTACCCATTATGCACCATTTCATTCCAGGTAAGGCCCGGATTTTCGTATAGCTGTTGAAGAATAAATTTATGCCGCAAAATCTGGCAAAATAATTTCGGGTTGATCCCAATTACTTCGTTGAAATAACGCTGAAAACTGCGTGCCGATATTTTCCCGTGCGTTAAGCTGTAAGGATCAATTAGACCATTTCTTTCCAGAATTTCATCAACAATCCTGTCCAAAAAATTATTATTCCGAACACATACCCTTGTCTTGAGCAATAACGCTTCAAGAGAACCCATGCATTCGGTTCTGTTGGGTGATAACTGAAAACAATTATCTATCGCTTCAATTTCAGCTTCAGGGAAAATGGCTGTGCTTTCAATTGCCCCGTTTACAAGACCCTTAAGCGACACACCTGTCAAATTGTAAAACCCGTACGGTTTGAAATTGACACCAAAAAGTTTCGTGCCATCAACAGGATAAAGATTAACATGCTTCGAAAGTTGTCCAACTATGATTGATTCGTTGGTTAAATGCTTGTGTTGAAAAAAATTGATTTTGTTGCCATAACAAAACAGAAGGGTTGGGAAACCTGTTGGGGGCACTTTAAAGCGGATGCTCTCAGCAGTTTCATTGCTGAATTCGAATAGGTAATAATTACTTATAAAAGGATGCAATTCGGGGGAAATAATATTAAACACCGACTGATTGACAATCATATAAGAATTTTATGCTGTATGCTCCAAAAATAATCATTTATCGGAAGGAACGGATCGTCTCTTATTGAATTTGGTTGGCAGGCACTACATCCTCCTACACCCCGCATTGCAATTGAAAGCAAAAAATATTCTATTCCACTTTTACAATTTTTTGGGTGTACAATCCCATTGAAGTACGCACTTTTGCATAGAATATTCCCTTAGGATATGAAGCAAGAGAAAAACTCTTTCGGTGCATACTGAAACCATCGTCCTTTAGCATCAGCCTTCCTTTTGAATCGAAAATTTCCATTTCGTAAATGGGTTCACCTGAATAGCAAAACGTAATTTCTGATTGAAAAGGATTGGGATAAACCAGGCATTCGTTTTCAAGTAAGGGTACAGGGATATAATTATGGATAACAGAGCATATTTCCGCCCGGATTTCTGAATAAGCCTTATCATCATTTCGACCATTTTGTATCGGTAGCGCATGGCTTCCGCAGTATCTGCCGGTCAGGAAAAAGGTGTCGGGTGAAACGGGGAATAAAGGAGAAGTTTCCAAAGCCAGGATTAGTGTGTCGCCGGATTGATACGTACCGAACATTTCACCACAGTTAATGCCGTTTTCGCCTATGGCGACAATTTCGGAACCTACATCGCTAGTGAAATTTCCAATTGCATCAAGTACAATAAAGTGCCCGGTTTGAAACAATCGGTTTTCTTCTTCAACCGCGTAATCATATCCGATAAATTCGGCTAAACAAAAGACGTAATCCCTTTCTATATTGTCGTAAAAATCGAATACCCACTCGAGTATTCCGCAACCGCATCGTGTTGTTTGGTCAATTGAGCTATTTATTTTACGGATAATTTGCGGAATGGAAAGGCCAGTGCTCTCCCCATTTTTAATAAGCAGGTAGTTTCTATCACAACCGTCAATAAAAAAATGGTTTTGTTCTCCACTGAAATTTTGAAATACGGACAAAAACAGGGAATCGCCGAAACTAAATTGGGAAAGGTATTCCCCGCAATTCAATCCATTGCTGCCAAAAATCAAAACCGTATCAGCCGTTACAAATTCGGAACCGGAAATCACATCAATCACCCGAAAAACGCCTGTTTCCATCCATTCATCATTGCCATAGCCAATATAAATACTGTCCATCACCGCAAACAAAATGGGTTGGTTTGAATGCAAATTCCGATAGAAGTTGTACTCGGAACGTTCGCAAATGCAGGCATTGCACTGCCAGGCAGCAAATATGAATAACAAAAGTGAAAGGAAAAGTATCGTGCTTTGTCTTGTCATTTGCGTCTCTTTGAACACATTGCAAGTTATTTAATTATAATGAATGATTCAAGTTTCAGAACAACAACCTATTTCTCCGCAAGGACCGAACCGGTCATAATTCAATTATTTCGCCTTTTTTTGTTGGCCGTTCCACAATCTGGCCGTTGTATTTAATACGCAAAACATTTCCCAGTTTTGAAGCAACCGTCAAGTTTTCCACCCGGCCATTTTTCCATTGCATATCTATTTCGAAGCCGCCCCGTGCACAAAGTCCCTTAATGCTCCCGTCCTTCCATTGGGCTGGCAGGGCAGGAAGCAGATGAATGCAGCCCTGGTGGCTCTGCACGATCATTTCGATCATACCGGCAGCGCCCCCAAAGTTTCCGTCGATCTGGAAGGGCGGGTGAGCGTCGAACAGGTTGGGATACGATCCGCCCCGCACGTTCCGTTTGGGATCTTCGGCCGGGGCCAGCAACATTTGCACCATGCGGTGGGCGTGCTCCCCGTCGAGGAAGCGGGCCCAAAATGCGATTTTCCAGGCCAGGCTCCATCCGGTTCCCTCATCGCCCCGCATCTCCAGCGATTTTTTGGCCGCGTTCATGAACTCCGGCGTTGAATCCCAATTGATTTCATTTCCGGGATACACCCCCCACAAATGCGACACATGCCGGTGTTTGTTTCCGGGATCGTCTACATCCTGCATCCATTCCTGCAGTTGACCCAGCCGCCCGATTTGGTCGGGGGCCATTTTTTCCAGCTTCGATTGGATCAATGCGTCAAATTCCTTGTCGTCGGGGCTGAACATCCGGTTTGCCTCCAGGGCAATTTTAAAGAGCGAACGGATGATCTGGTGGTCCATGGCCGGACCGGCTACCAATCCGCCATTTTCGGGTGAGTTCGACGGAGTGCTGATCAGGAAACCGCTTTCCGGGTCGCGAACCAGGAAATCGGCAAAGAACAAAGCCGCTCCCCGTATCGCGGGCCATCCGCGCTGAAGAAAGGTGAGGGTGTCGCCGGTATAGAGAAAATTTTCCCAGTAATGATGGGCCAGCCAGGCTCCCCCGGTTACCCAGATCCCATGGTCGGCATTGTTGATGGGCGCTGTTCCCCGCCACTGGTCGGTATTATGATGATGAACCCATCCCCGGGCGCTGTAATGCTCTTTTGCGGTTTTTGTCCCTTCAATGACCAGATCATCAATCAGAGCAAACAACGAATGATGGCATTCGGAAAGGTTCAGGGGCTCAACCCCCCAGAAATTCATTTCGCAATTGATGTTGGTGGTATATTTGCTCCCCCAGGCCGGAGCGCGATCTTTATTCCAGATACCCTGCAAATTGGGTGGATTTGTCCCTTCCCTGCCCGATGCAATCATCAGGTAGCGGCTGTATTGGACATAAAGGGCTGCCAGATCATTATCGGGCGCCGCCACGATATTCCGGATCCTTTGGTCGGTGGGAAAATCCCTCTTTTCGTGGCCGCCCAAGTCAATCGCGAAACGGTCGAACAAAGAACGATAATCAGCTATATGCCGTTCCATCAGGCGTTCATACGGAAGCGAACCCAGCGCCTCATGAACCTTTGCACATCGTAAAACCGGGTCGGCCGAAACATCTTTGTAGGAAACATAGTTGGTAGCGGCCGCCAATTTCAGGATCGCCTCATCGGCATTAATAACCTCAATCTTTTGATTGTCGACCCGCACTTCCCCATTTTTTGCATCGATCCGAAGACGGGCGGCCCCGGTCATCACTCCGTCGGGGATATGCACCTCCATGAGCAGAGTATGCTCATCCACTTTCCGAAGACGGTAGCCGGGGTGCGAGCTTTCAAGATGGGCCGTAAAAGAGATCGCTCCCTTTTTACCAGCGGTGTAACGAAGCACGATGGCCTGATCGGGGTTTGATGAAAAATATTCCCGTTTGAAGGATACACCGTTTACCGTGTATTCGGTGCAGGCAAGGGCCTTTGAGAGGTCGAGCGAACGCCGGTAGTTTGTTGCTTGTTCGTGTCCGGGCATTTCCACCCATAAATCGCCAAAGGGCTGGTAGTCGGCCTGATATTGAGGGGCAAAAGGGGGCTGGTCGTCGATGATCCGGTATTTCCATTCCCCTTCAATAAAAAGGGGCTCATCGGTGCCAACAGGGGTCAGGTGCATTTTTTTGTACCCGCTCCGAACGGCATTAAATCCGCCGGTTTTCACATAGTTGATGATTTGAATAGCCAGCTTGTTTTCACCAGTCCTGACCCATTTGCCGGGAATGATATAGATTCGGTTTCCCTCGGGATCGTTGGTTTCACCAATTTTATGGCCATTAAAATAGCTCATATCGTGATCCCGGATCTTACCCATGTTCAGGATCAAATCCTTCCCGTCCCAGGACCCGGGAATGACGATGGTTTTTCGAAAGACCAGGCACCCGTCGAGGTCGGGTAATCCTTTGGTTTCCCAAACACTTTTTTCGCTGATTTCCATCACCGGCCACGACGAGTCGTCGGTTTCGGGGCTAAGGCTTGCTGCCAAATCTTTGTTTTCGGAGAGTTTCCCGAGCCATTCGTCCTTTTGTGCCGGGTATTCATCCTCATTAGCCCGTTTTCCCATGAAAACTTCATTGGCCAGCTTTTCGGCTTCATCCTGTTTGTTTTCGGCCAGAAGTTTCCGGATGGTTTCCAGATAAGCGGCTGCCCCCGGGCGCTGATAATCCCGCGGCCCGCAATCCCATAGGGTTTCTTCGTTGAACTGCAGATGTTCCTTTTCAGGATTCCCAAAAACCATAGCGCCCAACCTTCCGTTACCGATGGGCAGGGCTTCTTCCCAGATGCTTGCAGGTTGCGTGTACCAGAGAAATAAATGATTGTCCCCTTCTGAAGGAGATGAGCACCGGGCAAATACCATGAAGAATGAAACACAAACCCATATGCTTCTAAGGAATACTTTAAACGTAGTGGAATCCGATAATTTCGCTTTATTCCCTTTATTTTCCCTATTCATTTTTCATTTTTTTTGTTCATTCTGCATTTGCCTGCATGATGCAGCGCATAAAGGCTCTTCGGGAGAATGTATTTATCTCCCCAGTTCGAATGCAGCCAGAATAAACGGCCCGACGCCTTTCGAGTCGTTCTTTTGTATTTTCTCTGTTGTGTAGTATTCGTAACTGCCATCGCGGTAGGGATTCCCACCCAGGCCGCAACTGGCACAAATCCGGACAATGGAGGGCAGTCCATCATCGTCGGTAATGACAAATTCCCTGACCAGATCGTCGAAAGTCTCATTAGCCAGATCGAGATACTTTTTGTCAAGGTAGCCCTTTTTAGCCCCTTTGGCCATGGCATAAACGTACATGGCCGTACCGGAACCTTCCAGGTAGTTTCCTTCTCTCCGTCCCTGATCGAGAACCTGGAACCAGCATCCGGTTTCCGGATCGCGCACCCTGAGCAGGGCATCGATGGTTTTCTGAAGAAGGTTGATTATTACAGCACGGTCAGGGTGTGTTTCGGGGAAATCGTCGAGTACATCCACCAGGGCCATCACGTACCAGCCCATGGCACGGCTCCAGAAATGAGGTGAGCGGCCGGTCTC
>DAIMEA010000034.1:0-15593 GCA_036725585.1 Prolixibacteraceae bacterium
CCGTCGAGGATGTATTGACGGATCTGATTCATCAAATTTGTATCAATTTTCGATGCCCGGTGAATGGCAATATACCGGTCGCCAAAAATAAACACTGCTACCAGCGACAAAAAAAGAATCGGAATCATGATCCATCCTCCCTTCAGGGCCAAATCCCAGAAATTGAGTGTAATTCCTTCTGCCCCGGCCATAATTTCGGCCGATGTTTGATTCATTTGTAATACGATAAAAGCAAGCATAATGATAGAATTTCTGATAGTGTTAACGAAAAGCCTTGTTTTTTATTTTTCGTTCTTCGAATTGACCACAAAATAAACAAGAAAAATGAAACGACCGTTCAGTTTTCCTCATTTCCTTTTTCGTTTTTTTCACCCGTTTTCCTTTTTCTGAAGAGGTTCTTTTTGTAATACTCCAATAATTCTTTCAGGGTGTTGAATTCTTCCCGGTATATAAAACCGATGCCTTGTGTTGTTGGCGCCGTATCATAAATCAGGTTATCGTTTGAATGGGTGTATGCCTTGAATTGAAGTTTACCGTTATCGGTCAGTTTGATGTTCACATCAAAATCGCCAACAAAATCGCCGCTCCGGTTAATGGTCGGATTCGCATTGTTGGCAATGTTGCCGTCGATGGTGACCCGGTCGTTCAGAATCTGGGTACTCAGGGCCAGCTCTACCTGATCGTTCGAAATTTCGTTGCCCGGCCGGATGTTGATCCCGATATTCCACTCGTCGATGATTTGCGACAACCAATTCGATAACTGATTCGAAATTAGCTCACTGGCTGTTGTGCCCATCCATTCAACACCGGTATCGGCCGTGGGTTTTCCGTTAAAAAATTCGGGGGTATAAAAACGCCCGAGCATGAGGAGCGAGATAAACTGTTTGTTGGTTTCTTCGGGGGTTGCCATCATCTGGGCAACCTGTTCTTTCACTCGTTCTTCGGCTGTAGGCAGGTCAACCGCAAAATTGATCTGGGGTTGCTGTAGCTGATCTTTCAGGTATATTTTGCAATCGACGGGTATTCGCCGCTTAAATTCTTCATTCTGGCTATGATCCGGAAACAGATCGTACAACGATGTTTTGACTTTATAAACCGCAATAATGTCGAGGTTGGCTTCGTATGGGTGCCCCATCCACTTAATGGAGCTTCCGGGCATAATCGAAAAACGCTTGTTAATTACATTTTCAAGGGTGAAAAGGTAATCGCCTTCATCGATTATATAGTCGCCATACATTTCGAGATCAAAATTCCGGTCAAGATTGATTTGCAGATTGCCGGTCCCTTCTCCCCGGATGATATCGCCGGCTTTTGAGTTAAAAATCAGCTGAACCTTTGCTTCGGGAGTAACCTCCACGTCGAATTTCATCGACACGCCGGATGTTTGGGGAATATAGTCGGAAGTAACAGGGAAAAACTCCGTTCCGACAAAACGGATAAAGTCGTATTCGGCTGCTTTGCCCCTCCGATTGAATGGGATAAAAATGGCCGTCCCTCTTTCTGTTCGAAAATCCCCATCGAGTAAAATTTCCTTGCCCTGTCCCTTTATCGTAAGAATACCGTTTGCATAAGCAATCCCGTAAAATTTTTCGTTGTCGTTAAAGCTGGTATTCAGAGCCAGAATTTTATCCGACTGAACCGTCAGGTCGAAAATCATGTCCTGAAAATTATGATGGCGAATGGAGCCGTTTAGTAAAGCCTGGTTATTGTTTTCGTCCCGGAAATGCATGGAGGAGAAGAGGATGGAATCTTTGCGGAAAACAACCGGATCGGCAGTAAAGTAAGTCGCTTTTGTTGCCCGAAATCCAATACCCAGTTCAGGCGACGGGTACAAACTCCCATTCAGTGTCAAAGCATCGGTTTTGCCCGATAAGGCCAAACTCCCACCAACAGTCCCCTGCAGGTTATAAAACAAACGATCGTGTACAATCCGCAGAAGCGAAAAAGGAGTCTGGTTAAAATTCATGTTCAGATGGACAAAATGATCGGCCGGATCGATAAATCCCCGGGCGTCAATAATCGATACATTGTTGTCGGCCAGGAATAAATTTGTGTTGAGCCGATCCTGTTCATGATCCCAGAAACTATGAAGGGTCAAATCGCCTAAACGGTTGTTTTCGAACGAAAAGGACTCGACAATCAAATCCAGATCCAGCTTGAATTTTCGGTAAGCATCGGACAAGCGGGCTTCACCATTCATGCGCCCCTGGATTCGTCCCTCGCCCAATACGGATTTAAACAGCCCCAGGTCGACATTCCTGATTTTGGCAAAAACCATCGACGACTCTCCTTCACTGAGAATCCCGTCGAGCTGGAAGGACTGGTCGCCGTGATGAATGGAAATTTCGTCAAAACGTACCGAATGGGAATCGATCACAAGCTGAGCCGGATCGATCACCCACAACGAATCGGCTATGTACATGTGGGTAGGTTCGATCGAAACAGATACTTCGGGGTATTTTCCCTTTTTGTTCCGAAATATCGTTTCTGCTTGAATCATACCACTATACGTATCAATACCGTAATTATTCCAGAAAACCTGGGTTGTCATCCGGTCGTTCTGTGCGCTTGCTTCCGCCGAAAGATTGTACATCTTAAAGCTTTTGCTAAAATGGATGACATCGGTTTTCGCCCGGCAGGTGAGCGAATGATCGGTCGTGTTGATTTTTATCCGCAACTTTTCGATCGACTGGTTAGCGTAGCGAATTGTCGGGATAACGGTCTCAATGCCAACAGACTTTTCCCTGGGATGATAAAATCCATTTAGGGAAAAGGGCGTCTGAACAGCCAGGGCGGGTACAAAAACCCGGGTGAGCGGATCGGTATTTTTCACCTGAAACGAAAAAGAGAACTGATTGTTATCCGCTTCACGGCCCTTCGCTTCACTATATAAGGAAGGAATATACTCCCGAAGAAAACCCTTCAGGGAAGCAACAATATCCAAAAACCGGTAGTTCCCCGATATTTGTCCGTCGATCCAGTCGCTTTGAAGGGAAAAGACACTGCTGTCGGAACCAAACGTACTCGTTATTACGGCATGGTCCAAAAAGAGGGAGTCATTTTGATTGACATACGCGAGTTGATCGAGCATCAGATTTCCGCGAAGATTATCGATGTTGTTCCCCAGGAAATTGGCATCCACCCGGAAAGATATCCGGGACAGGGAGTCTTCGGTTAAATTCAGTTTGCGCAAGTCGGCATAATTCACTTCGGAAACAAAGCCAAAATAGGGCAACTCGCCCGAAAGATCCAGTTTCCCGGAATAAAAACCCTGGAGGTTCGGATCGAGGATGGTTAACTCGCCATTGAATAACTTATTCTGAAGATTCCCATTCAAAGAAGCATTCCGAAAGGGATACCCGTTTATTTCAATCTGGTCGATCGTCCCGTCATAATCAATATCATATTGATTGTTGTATACGGTCCCATTGATTTTGCCCGACATAGTCAGGATGCCCAAGCGCTTTTGGTTGAAAATTTTTCCGAAATGGAGTTTTCGTGTTTGGACAGAACCTCCAATTTTCAGGACGCCCAATACAGAAGGTTTAAACGAAATATCGCAGCGTAATGAACCCAGGTCGCTGTATGCATTTCCATAGGCCACAAAATCATTGAGAAAACCTGTAAAGTTTCCTTCGTAGCTGAATTCCCCGATATTCTTCATAAACGAGGGCATTTTTTCGGTAACGAATTTCAACTTTTCAGGAAGTTGAAGATCCCTGATTTTATTTAGGTTAGCATACGACTGGTATACGTTTAGAAAGATGTAGGCATTTTCCAGATCGGGTAATCCATTCACATACAAATCGGTCGTTGCGCGGGTGACATCACCGATCCGGGCAGTCAGGCCCTTTCCCCGCAGGGCATCGACCGATCCCTGAAGACACCCGTTAAGCGAAACACTTATGCCTTCGCTGGCGTAGTCGGGCAAAATAAAGGCAATGTCCTGAAAATTAAAATCAAATTTTTTAATGTCCAGACGGAGGGGACAGCGGGTCCAGGAATTCTTTTCCCGAAGCGGTCGGGAGTCGAAGTATACCGTATCGATGAGCAAACCTGAATATTGTGTCGATGCCTGAAGGTTGCTCAGCACATATTCACCGTCGCGAACCTGAGCCTGCATGGAAAAATTTTTTAGATGAAAACCATCGTGGCTTTGGAAATGTAAACGCTTCAACTGAAAGGAAATGTCGCGGGAAGGACCGGCACGAAAGGCTTCCAAAGAAAAATTCATGTTCGAAAGATTGAACCAGACCGGATCGGGAACGTGTTCCTCCCGAAAAATCAACATTCCGTTTCGATACACAAAATGCGAACACCCAATATGCCAGCGAAGGGAGTCGTTCGTCTTGGGCGTTTGCATCAAAAAACTGAAATTGAAGGTTTTATTTGTATCCTTCTTCACATAGACAAGGGGATCGTGCAGTTCGATTTTTCGTAAACGGATGTTTTTCTGCTTGAAAGAAAGGGAGTCGACCACGGCCACCAGTTTTGCGGAATGGAAAAGTGTGTCGTGCGCCTCATCGAACAGGCAAATATCGTCCACAATAATTCGCTTAAAAAGGATAAGCCGCACCCGCGATATCGTCAGGTCGGCGCCAATTGCTTCCGACAGGGATCCGGAGACCTTCCCGATGAGCTTTTTTTGGACAAACCGGCTCTGAAGAACCCCATATCCGGCAGCAAGGAGCAAAAGGCTTACCGAGACAATTACGAACGCGATATTTAAGGTTTTTTTAATACTTTTGTCCTCCGTTGTTTACCCGTGCAAAGTAATATTTTTTCGTTCAAAAAGCGGGGCCGGAAACCGTTAAAATAAACAGAAACCTTTATGACGTCTGAAAAAAATGTTGTCATCCTTGGTATCGAATCATCGTGCGACGATACTTCGGCTGCCATTATACAAAACGGAATCATCCGGTCGGGTATTATAGCCGGTCAAAAAGTGCACGAAGCCTACGGCGGCGTTGTTCCGGAACTGGCTTCCCGCGCCCATCAGCAAAACATTGTTCCCGTTGTCGATCAAGCTATTAAGCAATCAGGGCTGAGCATTCGCGATATCAGTGCCGTTGCTTTTACACGGGGACCGGGTCTGCTGGGTTCCCTGCTGGTAGGCGCCTCGTTTGCCAAGGGCTTTTCCCGTGCGCTCGGGATTCCCCTGGTCGATGTGAACCACCTTCAGGGCCATGTATTGGCACACTTTATTCGCGAAAACGAGCAGGACAACCGGAAACCCTCTTTTCCCCACCTTTGCCTGCTGGTTTCGGGGGGAAATTCACAGATCATACGGGTCGACGATTATCTAAGCATGGAAGTGATTGGACAGACCATCGATGATGCAGCCGGCGAAGCCTTCGACAAATGCGGGAAGGTTATGGGCTTCCCCTATCCGGCAGGCCCGCTGATCGACCGGCTGGCAAAAACAGGAAACCCCCATGCCATTGAATTCAACAAACCCCGGATCCCCGCCCTGAATTACAGTTTTAGCGGACTGAAAACCAGCTTTCTGTATCATTTGCGCGACCAGTTAAAACAGGATCCGGATTATACCGAAAAAAACAAAGCCGACCTGTGTGCTTCGCTTCAGAAAACCATCGTTGATATCCTTACAGCAAAGCTGATCCGGGCCAGTAAAGAAACGGGCATCCATGAAATAACCCTGGCCGGAGGGGTATCGGCCAATTCGGGGCTGCGCGACGAAATGACCCTGCAGGCGCAAAAACGAAAGTGGAACCTTTTTCTTCCACCCCTGAAATATACCACCGATAATGCCGCCATGATCGCTATGACCGGATATTATAAATTCCTGAAAGGAGAATTTGCCACCCATGATTCGGTTCCTTTCGCCCGAATGGACATCATGGAATAATTCGGATCGAAACTCCATACCGATTAAGCAAAAAGACCTATCTTTGAAAGCAAAACCTGAAAACACAACGATGCGAAAACTTTTTTCCCTCCTGCCGCTCATCCTGATGTTTCCCATTTCGCTTTTTTCGCAAAAAGCAACGCTTAGCGGTTATGTCAGCGACCGCTCTACCGGAGAACGGCTTATTAACGCGAATGTGTATAACCCGGTCACCCTCAAGGGAACCTCAACCAACAATTATGGCTTTTTCAGCCTGACTCTCCCGTACGGAGAAATCGATTTGTCCATTTCCTTTATCGGCTTTAAGACCCAAACCCTGCACCTGAACCTGAAAAAAGACACCCTCCTATCGATTGCTCTTGAATTAAAGGAAGCGATTGAAGAAATCACGGTATACGGAACCGGCGCCAATAAAGTGGAAAACTCGGAAATGAGCGTGGTGGAACTACCTGTCCGTCAAATTCAGAAAATTCCCCTGATCATGGGTGAGCCCGATGTGCTTAAAGTAATCCAGCTCCTTCCCGGTGTACAATCGGGTACCGAAGGAACCAGCGGGATCTATGTACGGGGTGGAGGCCCCGACCAGAATTTATTTCTCCTCGACGGTGTACCTATTTACAATGTCAACCACCTGTTCGGGTTCTTTTCGGTGTTTAACCCGGGAGCCATTAAAACGGTCAAACTTTACAAAGGCGGCTTTCCAGCCCGTTTTGGCGGACGTCTGTCGTCGGTGATCGACATCAACATGAAAGAGGGAAACATGAAAAAAATATCCGGCGAAGCTTCAGTGGGGCTGATTTCATCCCGCATTTCCATTGAAGGTCCCATTGTGAAGGACAAAACCTCATTCATTATTTCCGGGCGAAGGACTTATGGCGATCTGTTGTTGCAACCCATCCTGAAACTATCGATGAATTATGGAAATACGGATTTGAACGCCGGTTATTATTTCTACGACCTGAACGCGAAAATCAACCACATCTTCTCCGAACGGAGCCGGCTGTACCTGAGCGGCTATTTTGGCCAGGACAAGTTTTACATGAACATGAAAAACCACTGGACCTCCGACAGCATCCGGTACGACGAGAAGATGGGAGCGAACATTGGCTGGGGAAACGGAATAGGCGCACTCCGCTGGAATTACCTGCTTTCTTCCCGATTGTTCAGCAATCTGACCCTCACCTACAGCAACTACAATTTTGATGTGCAACAGGATTTTCAACTCGAGAACGCCAAAACAGAAAAAAAGCAACGGAATTTATTCGAATACCTTTCGGGGATCGAAGACTTGTCGGCCAAGGTCGATTTTGATTACTACCCCAATCCCCAGCACGAGATCAAATTCGGAGCCAGTTACACCTACCACACTTTTAATCCGGGGGTCAATCATTTCGAGGCAGTTGACGAAGAATTCGAAGAATTTGACATGGATACAATTGTCGGAAACGATTCCATCTTTGCCCATGAATTTTTTGGCTTTCTCGAAGACAATTTCGATCTGGGCCCTCTCTTCAAATTAAACCTGGGGCTTCATTTTTCGGGATTTCACGTACAGGATATTTTTTATCCTTCGCTGCAACCCCGTGCCACGATTCGTTTTCGCGGGGGTGAAAATTGGTCGGTGAAGGCTTCGTACACCATGATGTCGCAAAACATCCACCTTCTCAGCAGTTCCACCATCAGTTTGCCCACTGATTTATGGTTGCCCACAACTCGGATCATCAAACCCCAGATATCCGAACAGATTGCCCTGGGAGGATTCATTAACCTGCCCTGGAACCTCGACCTTTCGGTTGAAGCCTATTACAAAACCATGTCGAACCTGATTGAATACAAGGATGGTGCATCGTTTGTCAGTTCAACTGCCGGATGGGAAAAGCAGATCGAGCTGGGCCGGGGCTGGTCGTACGGAGGGGAAATCCTTCTCGAAAAAAAGGTCGGTAAATTAACCGGGTGGATCGGTTATACCCTTTCGTGGTCGGAACGGCAATTTGACAATCTGAATTTCGAAAAACCATTTTTTGCCCGGTACGATCGCCGGCACGATATCAGCATTACGGCAACCTACGAATTCAACGAAAGAATGGATATGGGCGTAACCTGGGTATACGGAACCGGGAATGCGGTAACCCTTGGCAAGCAGAAATTCAAGGATTATGATTCGGGGCTCTTCTTTTGGAATCAGCCGCTTACCTACTACGAAGGAAGAAATAACTACCGGATGCCCGCCTATCACCGGCTCGACTGGGGAATCAATTTTCACCGCGAGCTGAAATACGGAAACCGAACCCTCAGCTTTTCGGTTTACAATGCCTACAATCGCATGAATCCCTTCTTCCTGTACTGGGGATATGACTACACCACCGTTACCGATCCCGAAACCGGGAATACCTATGAAGAATCGGAGAAAGCACTGAAGCAAATCAGCATTTTCCCGATCATTCCATCCATTTCGTACACGTATCGCTTTTAAGTCATGAAACACAAAACCGCATATCCATTTCTTGTTTTAGGTGCTCTTATCGGCCTGAATTCCTGCGAAAAAACCCTTGAATTTACCGATGAAGAAGTCCATCCCTTCCTGGTTGTCAATTGTCGGCTCATACCGGGCGAAGTTGTAGAAGTGGAACTGACCCGTACCCTTCATATCCTGGATGAATCGGACTATTTTGCCCCGGTAAAGAATGCACGACTGACCATCAGCAATGGCCTGCAGGAATCCCTTGATTTTGAATACGTCGGCAGTTACGACTCGACCATGATATACGATCCAAAAACCCGAACGTACCTTTATGAAAAATTGGAAAAAGGGGTATACAGAAACCCGTCTTTCCCGGTTGAGGCGGGAAAAACCTATACCCTCATTGCCGAAGCCGACGGAATGGAAAGCATAAGGGCGGAAACCAGCATTCCGGAAAGCCCGGAAATCACCCGCATCGATACCCTGTCGGAACGTTTCCACGATGATTATTCCACCTGGATTGAGCGGAAAGCCAAAATTACCTTTAGCGATCCGGCCTCATCGCGTAATTATTATGACCTGAAAGTTATCAGGGCGCAGATGTTCATATCGTTCGATCCATATTCGCCCGAACCCTTTGTTTCGTATTCCCTCAACAACAACAACATTGATTCGGACGATCCTGTTTTTAACCGGGATGAATCCGACATCCTGGGCGATCTCTTTTCTTCCTCCTTGAATCTAACCCTGTTCGACGATGCTTTGATAAACGGAAAAACGTACACGCTGTCGTTTACCTTCGACAGGGATTTCATCCCGTCCTACGATGAAAAGAATTACAACGGTGGAGAATTCCCGGTGTCGCAAACCTACGTCTTCAATGTCTACAAAATACAGTTAAACGCGCTCGATGAAGCCTTTTTTCAATATTCGCTAACCTCGATGGCCCAGAAATTCAGGGGTTCCGACTTTTTTTCGGAGCCGGTGCTGGTGTACACCAACATCAAAAACGGGGCGGGCTTTATGGGATCGTACATTCAAAATGCCAGCTATTTAATTTCCCACAATTTTACCGAAGAAATGCTTGCCCTGCTTCCCGAAGGAGATGCCGAAAGCCTGTTCCTGTACATCAACGAAGAAGCAAAGAAAGAACAATATCCCTATTACAACTACGAGTATTACGAGTATTAAGCGTCAGGGAATGAGCAGGCCGCAAACAGCCAGCAAAAGAGTTTCTTCCACCTTCGCATGGTAAAAGGCATTGGCTAAACCGGCACGGGCCTGAAACAACCCGTCCTGGGCTTCGCGCAGACCAAGCGACGACAAAGCCCCGGTCCGATAGGCTTCGGTGGCGATCTCCAAATTCCGGGCGGCCAGGTTCAGACGTTCTTTTCCGAGGGCAATCGACTGAAGACTGCTTTGGTATTCCAGCCAGGTACTCATAATCAGGGCGCTCACTTCCTGCCGAAGATCCCGGGACCGAAGCTCCTCATTTTGGACTTGCAGCCGGGCATTCTGAAGGGAACGGTTCAACTGAAATCCGTCGAACAGCTTCATACCCAACGTTAGTCCGAACTGGGGCCCAAAATACCGGTTGTACTTGATAAACGACGCTTCGGTATCGTTTTCATAATAGGAATAAGAACCCGTAAGGTGGAGTTTTGGATACCGCTCGGCGCCCAGGCTTCGAACATTGAGCTCGCTGATTTTGTATTGTTCGTTTTGGAGTTTCATCAAGTTATTCTCTTCCAATCCCGTTTTCAATAGTTCATCCACTTCGGGAATAACAGAAAACAACAACGAATCTTCGGTTTGAAAATCCCTCCGGATATCCACAGCCGTCAACTGGTTCAAACGAATTTTCGTCTGCCCGAGTTCCGTGACCTGCCGGATCCATTCCGTCGAATCGGCCTGACGGGTTACGGCCGCCTGAAGATATTCCTGTTCGGACCCCATTCCCGAGTTATGCTTTTGCCGGGCCACCCCAAGACGGAAATTGCTTACATCGAGCCGGTGCCGGCAGGCTTTCAACAAGGCGGTCTGACGGATGATGTCGGCATAAAGAACAATGATATCCTGCACCATCTTTTCGAGAGCAATTTGCGTTTCCAGATCGCTCATCCGCCAAAACGTTTTCAGCTTTTCGTAGCGGGTAAACATGCCGGTTCCGTCAAAGAGCAACCAATCGGCTTTAATACCGGCCGATGTAATGCTTGCCTCGGCATCGGGCGAATTCAGTTCCGAACCGCTGGCCACTTCAACATGGGCATTCAAAAATGCCCGGTCCATCGATCCGTATGCAGAAACCACGGGAAGGAACCCGGCATTTCCGTACGTTAAATTTTTCCGGGCGATTTCGGCATTGTTCCGGGCGATCCTGATCCGGAAATTGTTCATCATCCCTTCCTCTAAAGCTTCTTCAAGGCTAAGGGTTCCCTGCCCACAAAGGAATGCGGGGATCAGGAAACCGATCAAAAACAGAAAACACTGCCGGTTCCGGTATTTATTTGAAAATAGGTTCATACATTTCTTCTTCTTCTGATTCTTCAACCTGTGGTTTGTATTCTTTTGAAATATAGGAATAGAGCAAGGGAACCATATACAGGGAGAAAAAGGTGGCAAAAACCATCCCCCCAATCACCGCGATTCCCAAAGAGCGACGGCTGCCCGATGAAGCGCCCAGCGACAAGGCTACCGGCAGGATGCCAAAAATGGTCGCCAGGGCCGTCATCAAAATCGGGCGTAACCTCGAAATGGCTGCCTTTTCAATGGCCGCAATCTTTCCTTCACCGGCTCGCTTTCGCTGGTGGGCAAATTCAACAATCAAAATTCCGTTCTTCGTTACCAAACCAATCAGCATAATCATACCAATCTGGCTGAATATATTCAGGGTTTGATCAAAATACCAGAGCGTAAGCAAGGCGCCAAACAGGGCAAGCGGAACCGTTACCAGAATGACCAACGGATCGATAAAATTGTCGAACTGGGCGGATAGAACGAGGTAAATAATTACAATCGCCAACAAAAAAACCACCATCAAACTGGAGGAACTTTCGGCATAGTCGCGGCTCTGTCCTGCCAGGGTGGTCCGGAAAACCGGGGTGAGGGTCTTTTCGGCAATCCGGTTCAGTTCGTCAATTCCATCACCCAGCGTATAGCCCGGTGCCACTCCGCCGGAAATGGTCGCGGCAAAATACCGGTCGTAGGTGAAAATGGTCGACGGGCTCACCCGTTCTTCCCAACGGACCAAACTGCTCAGGGGAACAAGCTGCCCCTTTTTGTTTTTGACCCGGAGCAGGGAAAGCGCTTCTGGATGATTGCTGTATTCGCGGCCTACCTGTCCCAGAATCTGATATTGTTTCCCGTTCAGAATAAAATAGCCATAGCGTTGGCCGCTCAGGGCCATCTGCAGAGTGCGGCCAATGTCTTCGACTGTAACTCCATACAGGGCTGCTTTATCGCGATCGACCGTTATGCGCAACTCGGGTTTGTTTATTTTCAGGTTCGAGTCGACAAAACGAACGACCGGGCTTTTCCGGGCTTCGTCGAGGAAAACAGGGAGCATCCGGGTCAGCGTGTCAAAATCCGACGATTGGATAACAAATTGCAGGGGCATGCCGGTAAAACGATTCCCAATGGTGGGCGGTTCAAAAGGGTAAATTCCGATGCCGGTAATCCCCTGGATATCGTTAACCATCTTCTGAAAAATCTGGCTTTGGGTTCGTTCCCGGGTACCGGGTTCATCGAAATAAATCAGGTGCATGCCCCGGTTGGCCGGTTCCAGGCTGGTGAGGCTGGGCGAAATCAGCGACAGGTTTCGGGTTGCTTCGGGAATTGAATCGCGTACATACTCGCTCAGTTGATCCATGTATTGCGTCATGAATTCATACGTAGCTCCTTCCGGTCCCAACGTGTTGATGCGGATGTTTGAACGGTCTTCGAGCGGCGCTAGTTCTTTATGGAGATCGTTCCATAAAACAACAATCGACCCAAGCAGTACAAGCAAAATGGGCCATACCAGCCACCTTCTCCGCATAAAAGCAGCCAGCGAATAACGGTATGCTCTGTTGAGATCGAGGAAGAAGGGCTCGGTTTTCCGATACAGCCAATTAAAATTCAGATGATGCTGGTTTACAAGGATTTTTGATCCCATCATGGGCGATAGGCTTAGGGCAACCAAAGCAGAAACCGACACCGAACCGGCAACCACGATAACAAATTCGCCAAAAAGCTTCCCCGTCAGGCCTTGCAAAAACAGAATGGGCAAAAATACAACAACCAGGGTAATGGTGGTCGAAATAATGGCCGTATAAATTTCCTTGCTTCCTTCCAGTGCTGCCCGTTTGGGCCGGTAACCCGAATCGACTTTCGAATATATGATCTCCAAAACAACAATAGCATCGTCGCACACCAGCCCGATCGCCAATACCAGTCCAAGCAGGGTCAACACATTGATTGACAGATTGAAGATCCACATAATGAAAAAAGTGGCCACAATCGAGATGGGTATGGCAATCACCGGGATGATCGTTGAACGCCAGTCGCGCAAAAAGAGAAAAATGATGAGCACTACAAGAATAAAGGCCAGGATCAACGTTTCCTTAACTTCCTGAATGGCATTACATTCAAAAACCGTAAAGTCGAATCCTACCTTCATCGAAAAACCGGCAGGGATTTCCTTTTTCAACAGTTCGGTTCGTTTGTAGAATTCATCGGTTATCTCGATGGTGTTGGCGCCCGGTTGGGGAACCACCCCGATGGCGATGGAAGGGACCAGGTTCTCCTTAAAAAGGGTTCGTTCGTTCTCGACCCCCAATTGGGCATGGCCGATATCGCGAAAACGAAGCAACTGGCCGTTTTCGCTTTTTACAATCAGTTCATTGAACGATTCGGTCGAGCTTAACAAACCCAGGGTCCGGATGTTCAGCTCGGTCCGATCGCCTTCGATCCGTCCGGAGGGTAGCTCCTGGTTTCCCTTTTTTACAGCCTGTTCCACATCGATCGCGGTCAATTCCCGTGCCTGCATTTTTTCCGGATCGAGCCATAAGCGCATAGCGTACTTTTTTTCACCAAAAATCCGGATACCGGCAATGCCGGGAATGGTTTGATAGCGGTTTCGAAAATAACGGTCGACCACATCGCTGATTTCCTCAATCGTGTGATCCTCGCTCTGGAGAATCATAAAAATGATCGGGTTGGCATTGGCATCGAGTTTTTCCACGATGGGTGGGTCGGCGTCTTTGGGAAGATAACGGATCGCCCTCGATACCCGGTCGCGTACATCGTTGGCCGCCCGTTCCAGATCTTCGCCCAGGTTGAATTCGACGGTAATCAAACTAGTTTGATCGTTTGATGAGGAAGAAATAACACGGATTCCTTCAATACCGCTGATTTCCTGTTGAAGCGGCTCGGTGATCTGGGCCTGAATGATTTCGGCGTTCGCTCCGGTATACAGAGTGGTTACATTTACAATGGGTGGCTGCATTTCGGGGTATTCCCGGTCGGGAAGAAAGACAAAGCCCACAACACCGGCAATGATCAGCAACAAGGAAATAACAACGGGAAGCGCCGGCCGTTCGATGCATGTTGAGGAAAGGCTCATACTACCACACTTTTGTAATGTTGACGGGAACGTTGGGCCGGACTTTCATAAACCCGGTTACAAGAACCGAATCGCCGGGCTGGATTCCTTCCCGGATTTCGACCAGCGATTCGGTCCGGATGCCGGTGCGCACATTGCGGTAATCGGCTCTTCCGTTTTTCAGCACGTAAGCATGATTTCCACCGGGAGTGGGGATAAGGGCCTGCGTCGGGACATACAAGGCCGGAACCAGCGCCCGGGCATCGATCTTCATACTTAGGGCAGTTCCGGCTTTCAGGCGGGAATCGACCGAAACGATGATGGCCAAAGCCCTGAGATTTCCCGTCAGGGGATCGATGGATGGATTCACGGCATCCACCACGGCAGAAAACGTACCCGGAAGACCGTCGAGTGTAAAATCGAAGGATTTTCCTTTGAAAATCAGACCGGCATACGCTTCCGGCACGGAAAATTCAATTTTCAGTCGGCGTACATCTTCGAGGGTCGTCAGTACTTTTCCGGGTGTAACATAGGCTCCTTCGCTGACATTCCGGATACCCACAATACCCGAAAAAGGGGCATCGATCGATGTTTTGTCGAGAAGAACCAAAAGGGATTCTTTTTCGGCCTGGAGCACTTTAACGGCAAAAACAGATTCATCGTAAATCTGTTGGCTGATTCCGCCGGTTTCGAATAAATCCTGGTTCCGTCCTGCCGTTCGTTGAGCCAGTTCCAGCCGTGCCTCCACCTTTTGCAAGTCGGCCTTCAGGGCTGCATCGTCGAGTTGGAACAAACGATCGCCTTTCGAAACCCGGCTTCCTTCGTTAAAATGGATGGAGACCAGCCGGAGCGCCAGTTCGCTTACCAGTTCAACCCGTTCGTTGGCCCGGATATTCCCAACTGCGGTAAACCGGTGAACAGGAAGTGTGTCGCGGGCAATGACACACTCGGCATTCAACGCCATAACGACGGGAGTTTGTGCTTTGGGGCTGTCGGGGCGATTCCTGCGAATAATTTTTATCACGGCAAAAAGAATCAGCAAGGCCCCCAAGATGGGAAAAATGATAAACTTTTTCATCGATCGGATTTTGTGCTATAGAATTCATCAACAATTTAACAAAAATAGTGATACGCCCACACGAAAAATCCTCGCACTCACTTCCCTATTCAACCTCATAGGATCGGAAATCGATCCATTCGCCCTCTTCTGTTTTTTCGATAATAGTACCCTCACGGCAAAGCAGTGTCCGGCCCGGAAACCGGTCAACCACCAATTTGTCGTGTGTCGCCACCAATAGGGTTTTTCCTTCGGCATGAATCTTCCGGAACATCTCCATAATTTCAACCGATGTTTCGGGATCGAGGTTCCCGGTCGGTTCATCGGCCAGCAAAATATCGGGATCGTTCAATAACGCGCGTGCAATCACAATTCGCTGCTGTTCCCCGCCCGAAAGCTGATGGGGCATTTTATTGGCGGCTCCCGACATGCCTGCCTCATCAAGAATGCGGTCAATCCGTTGTTTCATTTTCACTTCGTCGGTCCAACCGGTGGCTTTCAAAACAAAATGCAGATTTTTGTATATAGTCCGGTCGGTCAGCAGTCGGAAATCCTGAAAAACAACCCCCAGTTTTCGCCGCAAAAAAGGGATCTCCCGCTCGCGAATGCTTTTCAGTTGAAAGCC